>DATISD010000325.1:0-2075 GCA_035469005.1 Pyrinomonadaceae bacterium
GCCGATAGGCGCGCGGTATTTGTCCCTCATCTAAATCGAAAGATAAAATTTATTTCGCGCTTCGCGCTCATTGCGGACGAGACGTCCGCGCTCCCAGCAATATGAGGCTTCCTAATTCTGAAACTGCATAAGTACCGAACGGGAGCGGACCGCCAGGGAATTGATTGTGCTATTGGAGGTGGGTGTTCTCGCCGGCCATGAGATTGATCACGTGATTCAGCACTGGCTTGAGTACTTCAAAACTTTCGCGCACGCCTTTCGGCGAGCCCGGAAGATTCACGATCAGCGTGGCTGATCGAATTCCGCTCACGCCGCGCGAGATCATCGCCATCGGCGTGTTCTTCAAAGTTTCGATTCGCATTGCTTCACTCAAACCCGCCGCGTGGCGTTCGAGCACGCGCAGCGTTGCTTCCGGGGTGTTATCGCGCCAGCCGAATCCCGTTCCGCCGGTCGTCAGGATCAAGTTAACGTCAGGCCGATCGGCGTACTCGCGCAGCTTGTCTGCAAGTGGTTCGAGATCGTCGGACAAGATTTCCTTGGCGACGATGTGTGCGCCCATCCCGGTTAGAAGTTCAACCAGCAGTTCGCCCGATTTGTCCTCGCGCTCGCCGTGAGAGCAGGCGTCACTGGCGGTGATTACGACTGCGTGAATCGGAGTCATTGATTTACCCCAGAGGACACAGAGGATGAAACATCAAAGGAACCCGGAAATTCAATGATCGAACGCCGCAAACCTTCATCTCGCCGAAGCACTCACCGCATGCAGCTCCTGCAATGGATGAATGCTAATTTCTTTTCCATCCATTCTTGACGCAAGCGCTTCGACCAATGCCTGCGCGCCGGTCATCGTCGTCACGCACGGCACGTTGTATTGCAGAGCCGCGCGGCGAATCGCTTGTTCGTCATAATGTGACGCGCGTCCGAGCGGTGTGTTGATGACCAAAGCAATCTCACCCTGCTTTATGTGATCGGCCACGTTGGGCCGTCCTTCGTTGACCTTGAAAACTGTCGCGCATTCCAGACCAACTTCACGCAGACGCGCCGCCGTACCGACGGTGGCCATCAAGTCAAAACCCAAGCGTGATAATTTTCTTGCAAGCACAACTGCCTGACCCTTATCGGTTTCATTAACGCTGATAAAAGCGGTACCCGTCTCCGGCAGTTCGAGTCCCGCCGCGGTCATTGCTTTCGCATAAGCTTCGCCGAAGGTCTCGCCGATGCCCATGACTTCGCCGGTCGAGTGCATTTCCGGACTCAAAATCGGATCGACGCCGGGAAATTTTCGGAAAGGGAAGACCGGCGATTTAATGTAGAAACGTTCATCCACGCTCAAAGCTTCCGGCAAACCAAAATCCTTCAAGGGCCGTCCGGCCATTACCAGTGCGCCGATGCGCGCCAGCGGAACGCCCGTCGCCTTGGAAACGAAAGGCACTGTGCGCGACGCCCGCGGATTAACTTCAAGAACATAAACGCGATCGTCCTTAATCGCGAATTGGATGTTCATCAGGCCTTTGACCGACAGCGCAGCAGCGAGCTTGCGCGTGTAGTGCCGCATCGTCTCCAGGTGTTCTTCCGCGATTCGCACCGGCGGCAAAACGCATGAAGAGTCACCTGAGTGAATGCCCGCCTCTTCAATGTGTTCCTGTATACCGGCGACCACGCAAGCGCTGGCGTCGGCCAGGGCGTCAACGTCGAACTCGGCCGCCTGCTCGAGAAACTTGTCGATCAAAACGGGCCGGTCATGCGAGAAGTCGACGGCGGTGCGCATGTATTGATCGAGACTCTCTTCGTCATAAACGATTGCCATGGCGCGGCCGCCCAGCACATAGCTCGGCCGCACCAGCACGGGATAACCAATGCGCCTGGCAATCTCGCGCGCCTCTTCGATTGAAGTCGCCGTGCCGTTGTCCGGCTGCGGAATGCCGAGTTCATTCAGCAGCGCACCGAATCGCTTTCGATCTTCTGCCAGATCAATCGAGTCCGGCGACGTGCCAATAATCGGAACGCCCGCTTCGTGCAAACGCATTGCCAGATTCAGCGGCGTCTGGCCGCCGAGTTGCACAATGACGCCCGTG
>DATISD010000326.1:0-1945 GCA_035469005.1 Pyrinomonadaceae bacterium
GCACGCGCAGCCTTTGGTCATTCATCAAATAAGTTGCCACGCCGCCGGACACGATACTCACAATTGAAAGCAAAAGCGGTTTTTCGTTTCGCCGACGGAGCACCCCAACTACAATCACCGCCAACATCAGGAGCGGGACCAGCCAGAGCAACATCTGATTGTGCCGCGCGAGATCCAATCCGCTCAAAGTGTCTTTCGCGCCGGCGCAACTGACCTGCTCCCACGGAAGCAAGAAGCAGACGAGAGCGATCAGCGCCGCGCTAATGTTTACTCGTCGTAACATGTCTACATTCGTTCTTTCCAGCCGCCGCGGCTTCGCCGCCTGATGTGCGGAAACGCTCTGCCTTTCCGGCTATCGTGTCAGGCCCGGAGCGATCGCGACGGGATCGAGACGAAACAGCGCTTTGATCCGGTCGCTACCGCTCACGGTTCTGACACTCCGCGGAATCGATCACCAACACCGCGGCTCCGCGAATCGCATCGTGCTTCAAAGCGATTAAGGCGTCGTTGGCATCTTCCAAATGAAACTCCTGCACATGAGTTCGGACTGGAATCTTTGCGGCTTCGACCAAAAACTCGCGTCCATCCTCGCGCGTATTGTTTGCCACGCTGCGAACCAGGCGTTCGTGATAAATCAGCGAATAATCGAAAGACGGAATCGGACTCATATGAATTCCGCCCAGTACCAGCACTCCTCCCTTATCCAGAGCGTGTAAAGCCGGTGGCACAAGTTCACCAGCCGGCGCGAAAATGATCGACGCATCGAGTTTCGCAGGCGGAGCGTCCGCCGCATCACCAACCCAGACGGCGCCCAGCTCTCTGGCCAGCGCCTGATGCCTTTCGCGATCGCGCGTGCAAACGTAAACGTCAGCGCCGCGTGCACGCGCAACCTGAATCACGACGTGCCCGGCCGCGCCAAAGCCATAGATTCCCAGCCGCGCCCCGCTCCAATTTTCAATTCCGGTCAAACGCAGCGACCGGTAGCCGATAATTCCCGCGCACAAAAGCGGCGCCGCTTGTAAATCATCGAAACCCGCCGGCAGTGAATAAACGAATTTTGCCGGCGCCAGAACGTATTCAGCGAAACCGCCATTGGCGGTCCAGCCGTTGAACTCGGCGCGCTCGCAGAGATTCTCTTTCCCCGCGCGGCAAAATCGGCATGCACCACAGGTACGGCGAAGCCAGGCGATGCCGACGCGATCTCCGACGGCCGGCGATTCGACATTCGAGCCCAATCCCGCAACTTCGCCGACGACCTGGTGCCCGGGAATCACGCTCGGCAATCGTGGCGGCAAATCACCTTCAACGACGTGCAAGTCCGTGCGACAAACGCCACAGGCTTTGACTCTGACCAGCACTTCATCGGGGCCCGGCGACGGTGTCTCGACCTCGACATAATTGAGCGGCCGACGATCAATCGGCGCGGGCGAACTGAGTAGGCATGCTTTCATATTGAATGAAAGTCTATGCCTGTCTCAGTTCGTTCGCCAGGACTCCAGACAATCGTTTCTATTCTGAAATCTGTTCGACGACTTTTCCTGTCTTACCTGGCTGTCCCAACCGCGTCGCAACATCAGCCTGGGCGATGATGCCAAGCAGTTGATCGTTTTTGCCGACCACCGGAATGCGACGAACTTGATTGTCCTCCATCAGCTTGAGCACCTTGTCAACATCATCGCTTTCCTGGCAACTCACGACGTTATCCGACATCACGTCCTTGAGACGCGTGGTGTTCGGGTCGCGCGCTTCGGCGATCACCTTAATCGCCAGGTCGCGATCGGTGACTATGCCGGTCAGCTTCTTACCGTCTTTGTCAGCGACGATCGGGATCGGACCGACATCTTCTGATTTCATCAACTTTGCGGCCTTGATCACCGTATCCGACGGTAAACAACATTGGGGATTCTTAGTCATGATTTCGCTGCATTGCATTTTTCTGTGACTC
>DATISD010000327.1:0-2842 GCA_035469005.1 Pyrinomonadaceae bacterium
TTAGAAAGCATAGCAAAGCGAACCGTGAATAGTAACCGCCCGGAAAGAGCCGCGATTACCGCCGAAATCAGACGACAAGCCTTGCAGATAGGCTTTGCGAAAGTTGGATTTGCGCGCGCCGAAATCCTGCCTGACCAGGAAGCGCGATTGCGCGACTGGCTGGCGCGCAGATATCACGGCGAGATGAAATGGATGGAACGCGATCCGGCGCAACGTGCCGATCCACAAAAACTTTTTCCGGCCGCTCGCTCTGTTGTAGTTGTCGCAATGAATTACTACACCCCGTATGAACATGCAGTCGGTACCTCTCACACAGGGAAAGTCTCGCGCTACGCCTGGGGAGACGACTATCACGAGGTTGTCGGCGACCGACTGCGCGGGTTGCTGTCATGGATCAAAGAGCAATGGCCTGACGCCGAAGGAAAAATCTGTGTCGACATTCAACCAACCATGGATAAGGCGTGGGCAGAGCGAGCCGGGCTTGGCTGGATTGGCAAGCACACAAACTTAATAACTCGAGAATATGGCTCATGGGTTTTCATTGGCGAACTACTGCTGAACCTGGAACTCGAACACGACGAACTTGCGGTTGCCGATCAATGCGGCAGTTGCACGCTTTGTCTCGATGCGTGTCCTACCAACGCGATCGCTGAGCCTTATGTGGTTGATTCGAATCTTTGCATCTCGCACGCGACAATTGAATCGCGCGCAGTTGAGATACCCTCGAAAGTTGCCGAGCACCTGGAAGGTTGGCTGTACGGTTGCGACATCTGTCAGGACGTTTGTCCCTGGAACCAGATGACTCCGGCCACGACTGAATCGCGCTTCGAACCGCGTGAGGGAAATGTGAACGCGTCACTGTCAGAGGTTTCGGAATTGACACCGGATGCATACGCCGCGCGCTTTCGCCGCAGCGCGATGAAGCGAGCGAAACTCTCCGGACTGCAACGCAATGCCCGGGCGTTACAAAACCCGGCCCAGTCGGGGCACGCGGGGGTCAATGACCGAGCGCGTGGCGCTGATCGATGCGGATCGCAGAGTGAAGTCTGAGCCACTGTTTATCCAAGCAGCTCGTATCCTTCCTCGCCGTGCTGTGTAACATCGAGGCCGGCAACTTCTGTTTCAGCGTTCACGCGCACTCCGATTATTAGATCGACAAACTTCAGAATGATCATTGAACCCACTAAAGCGATCACGATTGCAATGAGAATTCCGCCGAGCTGATTTACGATTTGTGCTCTGTTTCCGTCGAGCAATCCGACGGGGCCGTCTTTAAAAATAGGATTAACCATGCGCGTTGCGAAGACACCGGTAAGTAAAGCTCCCAGCGTCCCGCCGGCGCCGTGAATGCCGAACACATCGAGAGAGTCGTCATAGCCAAACCGCCGCTTGATCGTGGTGGTCATGAAATAACAAACGATGCCGGCCAGTGCGCCGATCAAGAGAGCCGCGATCGGCGTTACAAAGCCCGACGCCGGTGTGATTGCCACCAGTCCGGCAACCGCCCCGGAGATCGCACCCAAAACGGTCGGCTTGCCCAAACGCAGCCACTCGACAATCAACCAGCCAAGCGCCGCCGCTGCGGAGGCGAAGTGCGTGGCCACAAACGCGCTGCTCGCCAGGCTGTTCGCGGCCAGCGCGCTGCCCGCATTAAAACCGAACCAGCCCACCCACAGCAGGCACGCGCCGATAAAACTCAGCGTGAGGTTGTGGGGTTTCATGGCTTGCTTTGGATAGCCCATTCGCTTCCCGAGATAAATCGCACAGGCGAGGGCTGAAACTCCCGAACTGATATGGACGACGGTGCCACCGGCAAAATCGAGCGTCGGAAAACGCCCGCCCAGGGCCGCATTGAGCAGGCCCCCTTCGCCCCAGACCATGTGCGCCAGCGGAAAATAAATGAACGTCGCCCAAAGGATCATGAAAAGCAACATCGCGCTGAACTTCATTCGTTCGGCAAATGCGCCAGTGATTAGTGCAGGTGTGATGATTGCGAACATAAGTTGATAGACCATAAAGGTCTGTTGCGGAATCGTCGGAGCGTAAGTCAAATTTGGCGCCGCGCCGACATTGCGCAGCAAGCCAAAATGCAAATCACCGACAAAGAAATTCCATTTCGCAAACGCCAGGCTGTAACCGAAGAGTGCCCACAGAACGGTCACCACAGCCATCATCGTGAAACTTTGCATCATCGTGGCGAGAACATTCTTACGCCGCACCAGACCGCCGTAGAACAGCGCCAGACCCGGTCCGGTCATCATCAGAACCAGCGCTGCACATGTGAGCATCCAGGCATTGTCGCCGGCGCTCTGCGCCGCAGCGGCTGCGTCTTCCAGTTGGCGGAGGTGAGCGTCGCTCGTCGCGACGGGCTGAGCCAGGGCGGATGCCCCCCAGGACGCGAGCAGGATTAACAAAACACCAGCACGACTGAGGTTGAATGTTTCCGTCATACTCAGGTCCCCGATTCTTTGTTTTACCGCACGCTGACAATTGTTTGGCGAGCTGTAGGCGCGAAATATCGATCGTTCGCGGTGGCTTTGCGCTGGCCCTCCGCCAGGGTCAGGTTGCATGGCTCCCGTCCTAGAGCGCAGCCTCCCCGCGCTCTCCGGTTCGAATCCGAATAACGTCGGCCAGCGGTACGATGAAAATCTTGCCGTCGCCAAATTTTCCCGTTTGCGCCGACTTTGAGATTGCCTGCACTACGGCGTCCTCGAGTTCATCCGGAACAATGACTTCAATTTTCACCTTGGGAATGAAATCAATCTGGTACTCCGCGCCCCGATAGGTTTCCGTATGGCCACTCTGACGACCATAGCCTTGCACTTCGCTTACGGTCATGCCC
>DATISD010000328.1:0-3431 GCA_035469005.1 Pyrinomonadaceae bacterium
CTTGAATTTGATTAGGAGAGCTTATGGCGAATACGGGAACATCAAAGAAACCATTTCTGACTGACATCAAGACGCTGCGCGAACGCGCGCGCAAACATATCGAGCAGGGCGCCGTTACCGAAGGCTATAGCGCCGATCGCAAGACTGTGATCAAAGTTCTGAACGAAGCGCTGGCCACGGAGATCGTCTGCGTGCTGCGCTATCGGCGCCACTACTTTATGGCGTCGGGAATTAATGCTGACAGCGTCGCGGCTGAATTCCTGCAGCACTCGAACGACGAACAGGGGCACGCCGATCAAATTGCTCAGCGAATCGTGCAACTCGGCGGCGAACCAAACTTTAATCCTGAAGGATTGTTGACGCGCAGCCATGCCGAGTATGTCGAAGGCGAAACGCTGACGGATATGATTAAGGAAGATTTGGTCGCCGAGCGCATCGCGATCGATAGTTATCGCGACATCATTCAATACCTCGGTAATGACGATCCGACCAGCCGGCGCCTGATGGAAACGATCCTGGCTGTTGAAGAAGAGCACGCTGACGATCTCGTGAGTCTGCTGGGAGAGTTGGGCAATTAATTCCAACTCCGTAGATTACAGAATTGCGCAGCGAAGAAACTTTTTTACGAATGGTGTAATCTGCGAAATCTGCGGAAGGCACTCCTTTCATTTCCTTGCCTGACACTCCACCAAATTATTCCGGCCGGCCAAGCGTTTGTCGTAACTGTGGGGCGCTGATCGGTGCGGGCGAAACCAGTTGTGACGTCTGCGGCGCAGCCATGGCGCCGGAAGCACCGCGCCATCTGCCGCTGCACGAGCGCTACAACTTGAGTTATGCGCGCGCGGTCCTGTCGCGTCCATACATGTTCACGATCGTTTTTCTGGTCCTGAACTTTTTTGTGTTTCTGCTGATGTGGCAAGCGAGCGGGATGTCGACATTCGCCCTCTGGGCAGGCTTCCCGGAACCGATCTTGTATGCGTTTGGCGCCAAGACAAATTACCTGATCCGGGACAACCATGAATGGTGGCGGCTGTTAACGCCCGTCTTCATTCATGTGAACCTGCCACACCTGCTGATAAACATGTACAGCCTTTGGGTGATTGGGCCATGGGTGGAAAAGCTTTATGGCTCGGCCAAGTTTGTTGTGTTGTGGGTGGCTACAGGTGTTGCAGGCGTGCTCGCCAGTTACCTGACCGTGATTCCGGGATCGCATCCCGGTATCATTGGCAGTTTTTTGATCAAGAATCATGACGAGCCTTCGGCCGGCGCGTCAGGCGCGTTGTTTGGCCTGGTCGGCGTCCTCTTCGTTTTCGGAGTGAAATACCGGCGCGAGTTACCTGAGGGTTTCAAGCGGGCGTTTGGCACAGGGTTGCTGCCGATCATTCTGCTCAATTTGGCAATTGGCTTTGTCGGGCGAGGAATTATCGACAACGCGGCGCATATGGGCGGGTTGCTTTCCGGCGCCGTGCTGGCTTTGGTGGTGAGTTATAAACGGCCGGGCCAATCGGCAGGTGTGACGATCGCCTGGCGAGTTGGACAGATAATCGCTCTCTTAGTGATAGCGGTCACTTTTTTTATGGTGGCGCGCGATTTTGATATCACGATGTAAACAACTATCCACAGATTACGCAGATTCCACAGATTGCAGAATGGAGCCGCAAACAGGCACGAAAGCACAAAAGGAAAAATTAACCCGACTTCTTTTGTGCCTTTTCATAGCCAATTCCTATCTGTGAAATCTGCGTAATCTGTGGATTAAAGGAGACAACATGGAAATAAAGAAAGTTGGCGTGCTTGGCTGTGGCTTGATGGGTTCGGGCATCGCTCAAACAGCAGCAATGGCCGGGTTCGAGACCACCGTGCGTGAAGTTTCGGAGCAGCTTTTACAGAAAGGCTTTGCCTCAATCGAAAAGTCCCTGGAGAGATTTGCCGACAAAGGCACGCTCACGGCCGAACAGCAGAAGGCTGCGCGCGATCGCCTGTTTGGCACCACGACGTTCGACGACCTGGCAGACTGTGACATCATCATCGAAGCCATCATTGAGAATCTCGACGAGAAGCAAAAGACCTATAAAGCCCTGGACGAGCTTTGCAAACCTGAAACAATTTTCGCCTCGAATACTTCTTCGCTGTCAATCACTCAGATGATGACGGCGACATCAGCCGCGCGGCAGCAGCGCTTCATCGGCATGCACTTCTTTAATCCGGTGCCCATCATGAAACTGGTGGAAGTCGTGCGCACGATTCTTACGGACGCCGATGTTTATGAAGAGGCCGTCGCCTTTGGGAAAAAATTGGGCAAGGTTCCCGTGCGCGCCAGCGACAAAACCGGCTTCATCGTGAATCGACTGTTGGTTCCTTACATGCTCGATTCGATTCGCGCGCTGGAAGAAGGTGTGGGTTCGATCGTGGATATCGATAACGCGATGAAGCTGGGCTGCGGCTATCCGATGGGACCGCTCACGCTCGGCGATTTCGTGGGTCTCGATACGACTTATTACATCGCTGAGATCATGTTCAATGAGTTTCGTGAGAAGCGCTTTGCGCCGCCGCCGCTTTTGAAGCGCATGGTCCTGGCAGGTTTGTATGGCCGGAAATCAGGCCGAGGCTTTTACGACTACACGAAAGATCCGAAGAACCCGACGCCAATGAATCTGGTCTGAGAATTGAGCACAGGCATCGGGGCGTGGAGTCAGTACCGGGAGCGGTAGCGACCGTGTCCGATCAATCGATCTACTGATTGCGGATGGCACCCGGTCGCTACGCCTCCGCGTACTGCTGACCTCATTTATTTCGCCTGTTCCACAAAATCTTTCGTGCGCGGGTCGCGCGGCGAATTCAGAATCTGATCCGTATCTCCAAATTCGATCACTTCCCCACCTTCGATGTATAAGAGCTGATCCGCGAGACCTTCGAGAAAACCGATCGAATGCGAAACGACCACCATCGTGTGTCCGCGTTCGACAAAACCTCTTAAGAGTGAACGCAAACCGGCGCTGCGTTTGGGATCGAGTGCGCTGGTTGGCTCGTCAAACATCAATAGCGCCGGGTGCATAGCAAGTGCGCGGGCGATCGCGACGCGCTGTTGCTCGCCGCCAGAAAGCGATTCGGGATAGCGACGGGCTTTCTCTTTCAATCCAACTGAGTCCAACAGCTGGTACGCTTCGTTTTCGGCTTCTTTGCGGGGCACTCGCTGCACGTGTGTCGGCGCTTCGATGACGTTGCCAAGCACCGTGAGGTGGGGAAACAAATAGAGATGCTGAAAAACTGTGCCGACTTTGCGTCGTAGCTCATTGACGCGTCGACTGTATTCATGTTTTGAGAGATTCGGTTCCAGCCGTACGCCGTCGCATTCGATTATGCCGCCGTCAACCCGTTCCAACCCATTTAGACAACGTAAGAGCGTAGTCTTGCCACTTCCGGATGCGCCA
>DATISD010000329.1:0-3004 GCA_035469005.1 Pyrinomonadaceae bacterium
AGTTTTATCCGCTGGCCAACGAGCTCTTGCTTACGCTGCTGACACATCCTTAATCTGTGACATCTGCGTAATCTGCGGATAAATCACCCCCCAAAACACGCGACCATGCGCTCGCAAACTTTCCGCGTCACGCGCACGTCGTTCAAATTATATTCGCGAATCTCGGCGAGCCTGCCGGCCTGGTACAGTTCGAACACGCGACTGCCCTCTACTTCGGAAGTCTTACTGGATTCAATGCCCAGGGCCCAGGCAATGTCGTCCAGCGCGACCCGATTCCGCCCGCCAAGCCACCACGCGCGCATCGTGTCGTACACACCCAGCACGTGAAAGTCACTTAAGTCGACGAATGGCTTAACGTTGATGTTATTCACCAGACAGCGCTGAAAGATGAAAGGCAAATCGAAACCGATAATGTTATGACCGACGATCAGATCGCACTCCGGATCAAAGTCAGACATCAGCGTCAGAAATTCTTTCAGCGCCTGTGCCTCCTCCTGTTCGTTTCCTTCGACGTCAATCCCAAAAGCGTGTTCGCTTTGGTTCGTGGTCACGCCTTCGATCTGAAAACCCGGAACCAGCCCGACGTGAACGGCGATTGAAATGATTCGCCCGGAGGTGGCGTTGAGCGACCCAAGTTGATAAACGCGCTCTTCTTCCGCGGCAATGTCTTCGAGATAACGTTGCTGCTGCTCAAGGCGCATG
The DNA here is from genome assembly GCA_035469005.1 of Pyrinomonadaceae bacterium. Taxonomy (GTDB): domain Bacteria; phylum Acidobacteriota; class Blastocatellia; order Pyrinomonadales; family Pyrinomonadaceae; genus UBA11740. The sequence goes on from DATISD010000329.1 coordinate 703, forward strand.
TAGCCGAGCTTGAGATCCTTTTCGAGTTTCGGACCGACGCGATCGCGAAATCCGGGCAGTGCCAGGGTTTCGATGTCCAGCGTGAACGCGCGCGGCAGAAGGGGATCACAGCCCAGATACTCGCGGTATTGTTCGATCGTGATGGGCCGATATTCGGAAACGATAAATTGGGGCCGATCCTGGTACGATTCGAGTTTTCCGGTGACACCCCAAAGACCGGGCCGCAACTCTTCGCGGCCTTCGAGCACTTCGCCCCAGATTTTGAGCGGCAAACTTCCGGTTGCATTCCGCGCCGAGGCGTCGCGAAACGGTTTACCCTGTTGTGTGCGCCGCTCGCGCACCGCAGTCACGGCTACCATCAGCCACACTTCTTCGGCGAATGGGAGTTCGGGGATGGGGATGTTGCCCTTCATGCCATCAGCTCACAAAATCTGAAAGCGCTTCATCAAAGCCTGGTCTGATGAAGTCACGAGCGCGCGGAAAAGTCTCCTCCGATGAGCGGCGGAGACTGTTGAGTTCGATTAGCATCGGTCGAATTGTATCCGATTTTTCCGGGAGCGAGATTTGTAAAGCACGCCAGGCTCCGATTGAGCGATCGATGGCGATGAGGGCAACCTTCGCTGAGCCATTCGAGTCCATGTGCGCAGCTTGCGAGATCACGGCGTCGTAATCAAGGTCGTCATCATCGGCCGATTCGTCGTCCAGAAAGTCCATTGACAAGTCATCTTCGTCAATCAGGTCTTCGTCAACCCGGCTTCCACCGGTCAAAGCTCGCAGCAGTTTTACCGCGATGAAGAATTGATACCAGCGAATAACCGCGACCGCATCCTGAATCGTTACGTCCTGATCGTCAGTCTGTGGGCCCTTCTGCATGTCGTCATGCACATTTTCTTCGGTTACGAACTCGTCGCGGAACCAATTGTTCACGCTGGTTATGTACGTTTCAGCCCGCTGCGACAGTTCGCTCTGCTCCGCTGCTTCCGTTTCGCGTTCGCGCTCAGCCATCTCCTCCGAGACGTCTATGGCGTTTAGATCGACACCGGTTTCCGCGGCCCATTCCGTGATCATCTCGCCGGTGCTCCTAAAGATGGCTTGCAGTTTTCGCCAGAATTTTTCGTTAGTGATATCGCGAACTTCCGGATCGTCGAGATCCGGGTCGGCTTGTTCGGTCGCATACAAAAAGCAGCGCGACGTGAACTGGCAGCGCTCACACCAGCGGTCACAGTAATTGTAAATACCGGAAATAAAATTCGGATTTCCGGCTAGCTCCCGGAGGTCGTCACTTCGCATTCCAACTCCTGCCTTAATCAGTTCATTGCGGCTCGCATTGTAATGTATTATTCCTGTCGTCACCATGAACAGCGGCGGATGCCTGAAGATTGATTTCTCAGACGCGCTTCGTCGTTTGCCCGGTCCCCAGGGCGAACATAACGTCGCGTTGTTCGAACATGGTTCCCTCGTAGTTAAATTGTCCCGGCCGCGCGGCCCTGACCTCCAGATGCCTCCTTCGCGCGACGAAATTTACGTCGTGGCGCAAGGCAACGGTGAGTTTGTTTGCGGCGGCAGCCGAACATCATTTTCACCCAACGACGTCCTGTTTGCCGCGGCCGGAACCGAGCATCGATTTGAGAACTTCAGCGATGACTTTGCAATCTGGGTTTTCTTTTATGGACCCGAAGGCGGCGAAGCTGATCGATCCTGATAAGCTTTCACCCTCGCAGGTGATGATCGAAAGGTCATGATTGGATCCCCTCCATAAAAACCGTGCTTTGAGGTTGGCAACGAACTGATTGGATGAAAGAACCGGTTGAGTTTCTGAAGCCAAAGAACATTGGCCTGGTTTTACTGGTGGCCGCGCTCTATTTCCTGGGCGCGAAGCTGGGGCTGTCGCTAGCCTTCATTAATGCGAGCGTGTCGCCGGTTTGGCCGCCCACCGGTATAGCCATCGCCCTGGTTCTATGGTTAGGCTACCGAGCTTTGCCCGGAGTTTTAATCGGCGCTCTTATTGCGAACTTTACGCTCACGGATGTTTCCGTCCTGACCGCATCGGGAATTGCAATCGGCAATACTTTGGAAGCATTTACCGCGGTTTACCTGCTGCGGCGGTATGCGCGACATCGAAATCCTTTTAGCCGCGCCATTGATGTTCTGAAATTTGTTGCCTTTGCTGCGACTCTCAGCACCGCACTCGCAGCGACGCTAGGCAACCTCACGTTGTGCCTCAGCGGTAATGAACAATGGTCCAGCTTTGGCCGGCTCTGGTTTACCTGGTGGTTGGGCGATGCTGTCGGCGCCCTGGTGG
>DATISD010000330.1:0-3489 GCA_035469005.1 Pyrinomonadaceae bacterium
TCAAGTTGATTCATCCCGATCCGACCAACTCGGGTGGCGCGCAATGGTCAATCCTGGCGATGTACGGATCGGAATTAGTCAAGGGCGAAAAGCAGAATGGCGAAGGCGATCGCGCGAAGGCTCTGCAAACGCTGCAAGCGATTTGGCGCAACGTCATTTCGACGCCGGCGTCGGCGCGTGAAGCGCGCACGACTTTCGAGTTGGGCAACGGCGATGCGCTGATCACTTACGAGCTGGATGCTTTGTTGATGAAACAAGGTAACGCGAAGGCTGACGCCGATATCGTGATTCCTGAAGCCACTATCCTGAGCGAACATCCGGTGGTCGTAATCGATCGCAATGTCTCAGCCGTCGACCGTCCGGTTATCGATGCTTTCGTACAATATCTTTGGAGCGAAGAAGCGCAGCGCGCATTCGTCCAGTCCAATTTTCGCGCCAGCATCAACGACGCGCTGAACCAGGAAAACAAGGAACTCGCAACCATTAAATATCCGTTTACGGTGGACTATTTTGGTGGTTGGGAAAAGGCTTATCCGGAAATAATCGAAAACATTTTTCGCGATCAAGTGCAGAGGCGAAAATAATCTTTCGGTAGCCCAGGCGTAAACGCCGGGCCAGAGAAAACTGAATGAAGCTTCCCGCAATCAGACACGTTAGCGGATTTGACGTCGCCCGACCGGTCAGCATCGGGGCAATGCTCGGCATCATGCTGCCGCTGGTCTTGTTGCCGCTCTTGTCGATTTTTATCTACGGCACAAGCAAAGGTCTCGGTGTTTTCTGGTCATCGCTGGTCGCGCCGGAGGCGGTTTTCGCGCTGAAGCTGTCCATCGTGACGAGTTTTTGGGCCACGGCTTTCAACGTGCTGTTCGGGCTCTTCGCGGCTTATGTGCTTTCGCGTTACGACTTCTGGGGACGCAACGCGGTAATCGTGACGATCTCTTTGCCCACGGCGATTCCTACCGCGGTTGCCGGATTTGCCCTGCTCTTGCTCTGGGGAAAGTACGGCATGATCGGAAGATTCTTTTCTGAAGATCAGCAGATCATGTTCACGCCGTACGCCATCATTCTCGCGAACATATTTGTCACCTTTCCGCTGGCATTCGGCGTAATCAAGCCGGTATTCGACACGATGAGCCGGTCGCTTGAGGAAGCTTCAGCGACGATTGGCGCGACTCGCTGGCAGACCTTCTGGCACGTGACGCTGCCGAGTTTACGCGGCGCGATCGTCACCGGCGCGTTACTGACCTTCGCGCGCGCGGTCGGCGAATTCGGATCCACAATCCTGGTTTCCGGAAATCTCGCCGGCCGTACGCAAACGGCGCCCCTTTACATCTTTGCGAAATTCAATGAAGGACAGATCGAAGCCGCGAATGCGATCGCCATCGTGCTGGCTTTGCTCTCGTTCGTAATCTTCAGTGTGCTATTTTTCGCTCGTGACTGGTTGGAATTCGAGGCCCAGGAAGTATGATAGCTAAAATGAAATTGGCTTCCGACACGGATCAATTGCATGTGTCGTGGGCTCCCGATCGCGAAAAGACTTCGGGGGTGGCAGCCAGCGTGCGTGGGATCAGCAAGCGCTTCAAAAAAACGCACGTGCTGGAAGATATAACTTTCGACGTCGCTGAAGGCGAGTCGCTCGTGTTGCTCGGTGCGTCCGGTAGCGGCAAAACGACAATTCTGCGCATCATTGCCGGGCTCGAACAGCCGGACAGTGGCTACGTAATTCTGCACGGCAAAGACGTCACTGACTTGCCCGCGCGCGAACGCGGCGTCGGTGTGATCTTCCAATCGTACGCACTATTTCCGCGCATGACGGTCGAGAAAAATATCGGCTATGGCCTGAAGATTCGACATCGCCCCTGGAAGGAACGACGTGAAACTGTCAATCGATTGATCGAACTGGTGCAATTAGAGAAGCATCGCACGAAATATCCGTGGCAACTTTCCGGGGGGCAACAGCAGCGCGTGGCCATCGCGCGCACGCTGGCTTACAAGCCGCAGGTACTCCTCTTCGATGAGCCGTTCGGGGCGCTCGACGCCCAGACACGTGTCCACCTGCGGCGCGAGATTCGCGGGCTGCTGCGTCAGGTGCGAGTTCCATCGGTTTTTATCACCCACGACCAGGAAGAGGCTTTAGAGCTTGGCGATCGCATCGCCGTGCTTAACGATGGACACCTGGAGCAGATCGGCACGCCTGACGAGGTTTACAACCACCCGGAGACTGAATTCGTCGCCACGTTCCTCGGCGCAGCGAATCTTCTGCTGGGCGTCGCGACGCAGGGAAGCGTCGAAATCGGCACTGCAAAGTTGCCGGCCGAAAAGGAAACGCAAAGGTTTAGTGAAGGCCAGTCGGTTAAGCTCGTTTTCCGTCCCGAAGATGTATGCATCAGTCAGGATGCCAACCTCCCCGAAGCCTGTCGCCGGCTAACCAATGGAGTGATTCAGGAAGTAAATTTTGTCGGCGCCTATCAACGATTGATTGTGCGACTTGATCTCACGCATCGCACGCAGGCAGAAAACGAAGCCCCTCTTTATCAAGTCACCATTAACACGCCCGAACGCATGAACGGAGTTCCGATCATGGTGACGCGTCCCAAGCCGGAAGCTAACGCCCTTCGTTACAAACCCGGTGACCGCGTCGCGATCGGGCTGACGTCGTTCAGCGTGTTGCCGAATTACACTCTCGCACGCCAACGGTGAACACCCCGCGCAATCGGGTTCTGTTAAGAAAATGAGATCGATCATGAATGCAGGCTACGGCGCGCCAATTCTCGCCGCTATGCTGTTAGTAATGGGGTCTGGCGTCTTCTCTCAGGCACAAAGACCTCTGAAAAGCGACACACAATTCTGGAACGACACTTTGCTCACGATGCCGATTCACAAGCGAGTCGATTTTGGTTTTACCCTGACGACGCGAACCAATTCGCATCTCAGTGATGTGCTTGACGAGCGTTGGGGCGCCGGCTGGATCATAAAAGTCAACAAATACCTCACCTTCACCCCATCCTATTTCCACCGCCAGGCACGGCAACCTCGCCTCATAAAAGAACATGAGGAGCGTCTTACGCTGGGGGCAACGCTGCGTTTTCCGGTCAGAAAATTCACCGTGATCGAACGCAACGGGTTTGAGCGGCGTTGGCGCGAGCCACAGCGAGACGCGTGGCGCTATCGAGTGCGCGGCCAAATCGAACATCCGTTCACAGTTAAGAAATTCAATTTAACCGGCTACGTGTCAGACGAAATTTTCTATGATTGGAGTGTCCACCGTTGGGTGCGTAATCGATTTGCCGTGGGCGGCTATCACGCTTTCAACAAGCACTTCACGCTTGATCTTTACATCATGCGGCAGAACGATGGACTATCACGTCCCGGCGACCTTACAGTCATGGGATCGCAGATGAGATTTCGGATGTAACCTGCGTCAATGACGTCAGTAGCGGGAGCGGTAGCGACCGGGCTTTCTGATTGGGGCTTCATCCGCCATCGTTA
>DATISD010000331.1:0-2263 GCA_035469005.1 Pyrinomonadaceae bacterium
GCCGATACGCTCATGACTGTAACCACTTCGAGCTTTGCGGACGACGTGCGCGCAGAGGTTGCCTACCTGCGGTCACGTTCTGAAATCAATCCGAAAAGGATCGCGCTCGTTGGTCACAGCGAAGGCGGAATCATCGCGCCCATGGTAGCCGCCAACGATCAGGAGATTGCAGCAATCGTGTTGATGGCCGGCAGCGGCAAACGTGGCGATCAAATCAGCATGGATCAATTGACGGATATACTCGACAAAACACCCGGCGTAACTCCGGAGTTTAAGAAGCAAAAGCTCGCTGAGGAACAGGAGATGATCACGGCGGTTCAGACCGGCGGCGACCTTTCGAAATATCCCGCGCAAGTCCGTCTGCCCTGGACAAAGGAATTCTGGACCTATGATCCGCTCGTGACAATTCGCAAAGTGCGACAGCCCATTCTAATTCTGCAAGGGGCGCTCGACCGGCAGATAACCGCCGAGCAAGCAGACATGCTGGAGCAGGCGGCCCGTGAAGGCGGGAACAAAAATGTGACCAGGCACATCTTTCCGAATCTCAATCATCTGTTTTTGACGGCGAAGACGGGCGGCCTTGATGAGTACTCGAAGCTCGAGACCAGCGCTATCGGCGATGATGTTCTGAAAGTCCTGGAAGATTGGTTGCTGCTGAAACTCAAAGTAAGGCGCTAACATTATCCCACGGCCGCTAACTTCATCCGCGCATCGGCCCGCACACGCTTGATTAATGCCGCCGCTTCGGCGGAAGTCCTGGCCTGGTTGAAATAGAATTCGGCTTCTTTGCGCGCAGCTTGCAGGATGTCGAGATCGCGAACCAGATTTGCCACGCGAAACTCCGGCAATCCTGCCTGGCGCGTGCCCATCAATTCCCCCGGCCCGCGCAACTCCAAATCTTTCTCAGCAATCTTAAAGCCGTCATTCGTTTCTTCCATGATGCCGAGCCGTTCCCGCGCTACATCGGTTTGTTTGTCGGAAGCCAGCAGGACGCAATAGCTCTGTTCAGCGCCGCGCCCAACGCGTCCGCGCAATTGATGCAGTTGCGACAGGCCAAAACGCTCGGCATGTTCCACGACCATCACCGAAGCATTCGGGACGTCGACCCCGACTTCGATCACGGTGGTCGAAACCAGAATCTGAATCTCGCCTTTGACGAAGCGGCGCATCACTTCGTCTTTCTCTTCAGATTTCATGCGACCATGCAGCAGACCTACGGAGAATTTTGGAAAGACTTTGTCGCGCAGGTATTCGTAACGACGCGTCGCATCGCGCAAGTCCATCTTTTCGGATTCTTCGACCAGCGGATAGACGACGTAAATCTGCCGGCCGGCGCGCACTTCGCGCGTCAGGAGCTGCTTTACTTCCTTTCGATCGTCGGCATTATCGGCAAAGACCTTCGTCACAATCGGCGTGCGACCGGGCGGCATCTCATCAATTATGGAAACGTCCAAATCGCCATAGACGGTCATCGCCAGCGATCGCGGAATCGGCGTCGCTGTCATTACGAGCACGTCGGGATTCAGGCCTCGGGCGCGCAATTCAGCTCGTTGCATCACCCCAAATCGATGCTGTTCATCGATCACTACCAGGCCGAGATTTTTGAAACTGACGCTTTCCTGAATCAAGGCATGCGTTCCCACGACGGCATTGACTTCGCCTTTGGAAATCGCCTGATGCAAACATTTCTTGTCAGCAGCCTTCAACGAGCCGGAAAGTAATTCGATGCGATAAGGTGATTTCGCGAGGATGCGCTTGAGGTTTCGCGCATGTTGCTCGGCGAGGATTTCAGTGGGGACCATCAGAGCGCTCTGATAATCATTCTCCATCGCAGTCAGCATCGCGATCAGAGCTACGATCGTTTTGCCGCTGCCGACGTCGCCCTGCAAAAGACGATTCATGGGCGCGTCCGATCGCATGTCTCGAAAAATCTCCTTGACCACTTTGCGCTGAGCATCGGTAAGTTTGAACGGCAATACTGACGCAATTCTTTTCTTTATCGCGTCGTCGATTTTGATGTTCGCGTCTTTGCTTTCCCTGATTCGCTGGCCGCGCTTTACGCACAGACCGAGGGCCAGCCAAAACAATTCCTCGAATATCAAACGTCGATGCGCAGGACTGCGAGCCCTCTCGAATTCATCAAGTGAAGCCTTCTCTGAGGGAAAGTGAATTTCGCGCAGAGCCAACGCCCGGGGTATCAAACGCTGTCTCTTAATCAGATCCGCAGGCAGCGTTTCCGCGACGGCTGTGTCCGGAATCGTAG
>DATISD010000332.1:0-11996 GCA_035469005.1 Pyrinomonadaceae bacterium
GCATCTCGAACGTGCGCAGAACGACATGACGCGCGCCGATCGTCTGCGCGAGCTGTTCAGCATCTTCCAGCTCACCACTCGGAAGAGATTCGCTGAGCGCAGTGACTGCGATTGCGCGGTCTCCGAGGACGTCGTGCGCGACTTTCAAAACTAAAGTCGAATCCACCCCTCCGGAAAACGCGACTACGCACGATTCCAGTAAGCGAATCTTTTCTCGCAGCAATTCAAGCTTCGATGTTACTTCACTCATGTTTTGTCTTTTCCCCTCTCCCACTGGGAGAGGGCTTAGGGGAGAGGGCGTAGCGTAGCGAAAAAGCTAAGTTTGAAATTTTTTCTGTTGCTAAGCCCTCACCCAACCCTCTCCCGAGGGGAGAGGGCTCGTCATCTCACCTCAAACAATTCAATCGCATTGAGTTTATATCCGCCACCCACGCGCGCCAGGATAAAAACTGCCGTGCCCGCGTGATCGACTCCCAACTGTCTGGTATTCAGGGCCACATCGACCGCCACGCGATTGGCGTCTAATTGCTCGGTTCTCAGCACACGCGTCTGCCATGCTTCGGGCTGAGTCCCAACGACTTGCTGAACGAATCTGGTTAGCTCGCCCGGGACCATCAGCGGCGAAATCTCCACCTGACGTCCGCTGCGCAGCGCCGTATCCAGTTGATTAATAAAACTACGCACCGCCTCGTCAACCGTCCCCGCCGGTTCAGCTTTAATCCGTTCCGCGCGCGCCGTCAGCGTCGCCGCATATTCGGCGTCCGCGCGAATAGCGTCGGAGAAATTGCGCGCGGCCTCGGCGTTTTTACCGCGACGCAAAGCAATTCCACCCAGGCCGAAGCTGGCCCATGCCAACGACACTGGCGTCGGCAAGCGGTCGTTCATCAATTGATTGAATTCCTTCTCGGCTTCGTCGGTCTTGTTCTCTGCCAGCAACGCGCGACCCAAAATGATGTGGCCTTCCTGCAATTTCGGCGACGCCGCAAGCAACTGCCGCGCGAGCGCCTCGGCCTTCGCATACTCCTGGGCGCCGTACAATCGATTCGCTTCAGCCAAAGACACCGCGACGTCGAGCGCCTTGGGCGCGACATCGTTCGCGTAATCAAGCTGCGGATAGAATTTTTCCGGATCGATTTCAATTCTCACGATTCCGGGAGCATTCTTAAATGACACCTGGCCAAAATCATGCGTGGGCACGGTTGCCTGCGCCGTGACTGTCTGCCCTGAGTTGGTTGTCGCCGTCACATTCACAACTGCGTCGATCGATCCCAGGTTGCGCAGCGCGGCAATCCATTCGCCGCCCTGCTGCTGTGGCAGTCCGGCCATCAAATCCATGTCGGTCGGTTGATCCAGCTCCTGATCGAGAACCGTCTTGAGAGCGTTACCCCTTCGTTCAACAAACGCCGCGCGCGCCCGCGCCAGAGATAATCCGTCAACGTTCGTCTTGCCCTCAGCCAGCAAACTTCGCAGCGTCGCTACAAAAGCATCCCTGCCGACAAGATGATCCATGAGACGCCAGACCATTGCGCCTTTGTTCGCAACCGAATTGAAGTAAGTAGCGTCGATCGGAGTGGTGCGCGATAAAGGGCCGTCACGTTTCGCAACCCCCGAATAAGCTACACGCTGGCGGGCGCGCTCAGCTTCGGCAGCATCAGCGCCAAACTGTTTCTCGATGAAGATCGTCGCCAGAAAGCGCGTCAGCCCTTCACGGACCACGCCATGCCCCTCGCCGCGCACCGTCGTGTCGCCGCCAACCCACAAACGCGCGATCGCCTCGCCAATGCTCAAGGCCGTAACGGCGTCGATCTTCTTGCGACGAAACGAACCCTCACCCAAAAGGATCGTGCCGGCATCCTCAAAGCCCGCGCCGCGCGTGGTTGAAATCAGACGCACCGGAACGTCGGGGGCAGCCCCAAACAATCCCGCATAAAAAGTGCGCGCGTCGTTGGCCAGCGCGATCAGCGCCTCAGCCTGCTTCTGTTCATCCGCGTTCGCGCCCTTCGGTAAATACGCACTGATGCCCTTCGCCGTCGCCACTTCAACTCGATCCCATTTTCCAAATACAAAAAATGGTTGCGCATTTAGCGTCTGCTCGAACACGCTATTGCCGCCGGCGCTCTTATCCACTCCGGACGAAAGCGCACTGCCGCCGGTCACTGTCAGGCGAAAGGGCGCGTAGTCCGCGCCGCGAACGGCGAACGCGTTGTTGGCCATCGGATACCACATCGATTGCGGCAGGAACTGTGAGCCAACCGGAGAAATTGCGGCGAGCCCAGTGTTATCGCCTACCGGCAAGCGATACTCGACCGTGGCGGTCACACTTTGATTGGACGGTACGGCGCTGGGCAAAGTAATCGTCACTCGTTGAGAATTGCCGCGCGTTTCGGGCCGCGACTGATAACTCGCGGTCGCCGAACCGACGGTCACTGATTTGATTTCTGCCTTCGGATTGATGCGCAGGCTGAGGGTTGTTCCGGCAGTACCCCCGACGTTACGTACTGAGACATTAGCGCGTCCATTCAGTACTCGTTCCGCGTCGGAAATGCCGGCAGTAATTTCGAAATTGGTGACTTGCCATGCGGCCCGCGACTCGTCCTGAGCGCGAACGGCGTGCTGGAAAAAGGACAGGGCAAGCAGCCAGACGAATGCAGAGAATAAGTTAAGCTTCATATCAATCCAAATTTGCAGGGCGACTTAACACTGGGAGCGCGGACGCCCTCGTCCGCAAACGCGTGCGCAGCACGCGCAAGTCTTAAGGAAAATGGAGACCATATTGTTGTTCGCGCTGCGCGCTCAATGCGGGCGGGGACGCCCGCGCTCCGAGTATTTGGCCTCACGTTCATTCTGCGAGTCTTTGGGCAACGGCGGTCGCTCCCGGCACTGACGCTGCCCGCGCCGAGCGCTGATGAACTAATTCATGAACGTCTCGCAGCATCTTCAGCAAGTCACCCATGCGCGCGAGCGGCAGCATGTTTGGACCATCCGACGGCGCTCGCTCCGGGGCATCGTGAACTTCCATAAATACTGCATCAACGCCACACGCCACACCCGCGCGCGCGAGTGGTTCGATGTATTGCGACAAACCACCCGTTGCATGACCCAACCCGCCGGGCAATTGCAAAGAATGCGTGACGTCAAATACAACGGGGACGCCAAATTCACTCATGATCGGAAACGAACGCATATCCACCACGAGATTGTTGTAGCCAAAGCTGACGCCGCGCTCGGTAATCATCAGGCGCTCGCAGCCTGCGGCGCGCGCTTTCTCGACGATATTCCGCGCATCCTCGGGCGCAAGGAACTGACCTTTCTTAATGTTAACCGCGCGGCCTGACTTTGCGGCTTCAGTAATTAAGTCCGTCTGCCGGCACAGGAACGCGGGGATTTGCAACACATCCGCGACTTCAGCCACCGGTCCAATTTGAGCGATGTCATGCACGTCCGTTAATACAGGCACACCTACTTCTTCTTTTATTGCGCGCAGGATTTCCAGCCCTGTATCCATCCCAATGCCGCGAAAGCTTTTAATTGAAGAGCGATTCGCCTTGTCGAATGAAGTCTTGAAAACGAAATCGAGACCGGCATCGCGCGCGCGTTGCGCACACTCACACGCCATCATCGTGGCGTGCTCTGGGGACTCGATCACGCAAGGCCCCGCGATGATCGTCAAACGCCCGTCGCCAAAAGTCGCCGAGCCTACCTTGAATGATTTTTTTGGGGCCGTCTGCATTTAGAGAAAAAGTAGTCTAATCTACCAACCATGGAAGTAAAAGCGGCCTATCCGCAGATTTCGCAGATTAAGCAGACTACTTTTGAAAATCTCTACGGATAAGGATCTCAGTCTTACCTTGAATTAAGCTGGCCTACGGCCTGCAGCGTCAGACGAGCAGGCTGGAAGCCTGCGTACCGTCTGTTCATTTGAAGATTCCCTTCAACTTATTCAAAACTTTCTTTAAAGGCCCCGGCTCTTTCTTAGGCGGGGATGGCCTGGGTTTAGCCGTCGGCGCCGGCGTGGGCGGCGGTGTGGCCGAGGGAGAAGGTGTCGGTATGGGTGTCGGGCTTGGAGTCGCGGCCACGTTCGAGTTCGCAGCGCCGCCTAAAATAGGATTGTCGCCGCGCCACCAGCGTGCCACCAGGAAGCCAGATCCCACGACCACGATCAGGAAAAAAATCGCCAGCACGAGCAACTGAGCACGTTGCGATCGTGGCTTCTCCAAAGGAACGCTGACGCGATTGAATTCGGGCCGGACGTTTCCGGGAACAAGCGGCACCGTCGCGGCCTTTGATAAATTCTGTGGCGTCTCCGCGGGTGTTTGGCCGGCGGCTGCCTGGACCTGGCGCAACGTCGCTAAATCGATCACCAGACGGCCCGAGGGACTCTCGGTCCCGGCGCTCCGCAAATCATCTAACGTCGGAGTGTGCGTACTCTCTGCATGTTCAAATCCGAGTTCTTCGGCCGTCGCATGCAACTCGCGCCGCAATTCATCAGCGTTGCGCGGGCGGTCAGGAGGATTCTTTTGGAGCGCATGCAATACAACCCTCTCTAACTCAAGCGGTACCGACGGAACGACTTCGCGCGGCGGCGTGGGCGGCTCTGACACCTGCTTCAACGCAATGCCCAGCGGGGTATCTGCATTGAAAGGCACAACGGCGGTCAGCATCTCGTAGAGAATTATCCCCAGGCTGTAAACGTCCGCGGCCGGAGTCAACTGCGCCGCGCCGGAACATTGCTCAGGCGCCATATAACGGGGCGTCCCGATAATCGCGCCCACTTGGGTCAGGGTATCGTAATCATCCTCGTGCTCCTCGACGGCAAATTTAGCAACCCCGAAATCGAGCACCTTAACAACGGCAGGAAGGTTCGGCCGCTGCTCAATAAAAATGTTTGCCGGCTTCAGGTCTCGATGAATCAGGCCGGCTTCATGAGCCGCGCCGACGGCAGCGCATGCCTGCAACATGAACGAGACCGCACGGGCCGGATCCAAGGGCGCTTCGTGCGCCAGCAGATCGCGCAGGGTCCGCCCCTCGAGCAGCTCCATCACAATGTAGAGATAGCCGTCCTCAGTCGCACCAAAATCAGTTACCGTCACAGCGTTCGGATGCTGCATGCGACCGGCAGCGCGCGCTTCGCGGCGAAATCGCTGCTGCGCGGTCTGGTCACCGACGAATCTTTGACTTAAGACTTTTAGAGCGACTTGCCGGTCAATTAAGAGATGTGTAGCGCGGTAAACGGTGCCCATCCCGCCTCCGCCCAGGCGTTCGTCCAGGCGATATTTACCTTCGAAGACTCGTCCGATGAGTGGATCAATAGGAACGTCTGCGACGGTGGCGTCGGCCTGTAGCGGCGTGTGATCAAATGGACAGACCGGATAGTCGTTGGGAAACTGCCGGCCACATCTTGGGCATTGGAGCATAGGGGTTGACGAAGTTACGCGAGAGCGCGGCGCTTATTATTGCGCAAACCAGAGGCCGACCGTTAGTGGCGAACCCTCTCTCTATAGTCAAAGCGTCTGAAATGAAGCGAGCTTGTATTCTAAATTCATGACATCATGATAGATTAGGCGGCGAATAAACCTGTCAGGAGTCAACGATGCTCACGCGACGTGCTCCTCATTTTCTCTGCATCACTTCGATTCTGGTTCTCTGTCCGTTCACTTTCCAGGCCTTCTCACAATCAAATGAAAAGCCAAAATTGAGCAACTTCGGCTCGAGTCTGGAACGGCTCAAGTGGAACGCAGAACGACAAGCCACAATTGAGACGAAGCGTAAAGACACTCAATCAAAAAGATCGGACTCGGAAGAAGTGGTGCGGGTAGAAACCTCCCTGGTCGTATCTGACGTTCTTGTTCTCGATCAGCAAGGTCGAGCAGTTCAGGGCCTAACCGCGAAAGACTTTGTCCTGACCGAGGAGGGCAAGGCTCAATCGGTGGGTATGTTCTCGCTCGGTGATAACGTATCCGTCGCGCGCTCGATCGTGCTCATCATTGATTACAGTTGCATGCAACTTCCCTTTTTGCAGACAAGCGTAGACGCCGCAAAAACACTCATTGACAAACTGGGCCCTTGGGATCGAATGGCCATTATCACCGACGACGTCGAGCTGTTGGTTAATTACACCAACAACCACCGCAAACTGAAGGACGGTTTGGATGTTCTGCTGAAGCGAACGTGGTTAGTTGGCCACAACACCTTAGCAGAGACTCAGGAACGGCACCTGCCGTTTGGCCGCGGATTCCAATACAGCGCGTTGATGGCAGTTCTCAAGGAAGCTTTCAATGATGAAGACGTTCGCCCAATTGTAGTTTTTCAGACGCAGGGCACGGAAGCTCACATTCTGCAAAAGCCGATCATTCTGCCACCAAACCCAACCGGCCTGACGCCGGACATGAAAACAGAGATGGACCGCGGTGCAAAACGGCATCAGGAATACATGCGTCGAAACAAACGCGAGTTCAGCCTGAGTGATGTCTATAAGGCAGCAGAAAAATCGCGGGCTACGATTTACACCGTTGTGCCCGGCTTTCGTCTGATAGGTCTCTCTGTCGATGAACAGATAGCCCAAATGCGCGCGCTCAACGATCAGGTGATCGTCCTGCCATGGATTTCAAAGCGGACGCGGCAGGAAAACCTGAACCTCCCCCGCGATATATTGAGATGGGAAGCAGAGGATATGCTTAACCTGCAATCTGCGCTGGCGGTCTTGTCAACAATCACCGGGGGTTGGATTGAGTTCTTAAATCAGCCTTCACAGGCCGATCAAATCTATTCCCGAATCTTTTCAGACATCAATCGTCGCTACCTGGTCGGCTATTATCCAACCAACAAAGAGCATGACGGCAAGCGGCGCAAGATTATTATCGAAGTGCGCGAGCATCCGGAATACATCGTAATGGGCCGCAAGGCGTATTATGCTCCGGGTCCGGATTGGTAAGAGATGAGGGAGGCCCGGAGGCCCCTGTTTTCTTATCCCGCGCTCTACTCGTGGTTCTGTACGGTCTTTTGCTTATCTGCCTCGGCCCACTCTTTTGCCGAAACAAACCCTTGACTGTCATAGATGAGGACAATCGTGCCCACCGGCATCTGCCGGCTCATCTCGATCGCGGCGGAGTTGGGAATGCGTATGCAACCGTGACTCTGAGGCGAGTCAGGCACTGAAGAGTTTCCGTGAATCGCGAGACCATCGCTGAAGTAGTTTGGATAATAAAGCATTCCCAGCGGCGACTTTCGCCAACCCGAAATCTTCGCATAAATTCTGAAACGGCCGCGCGGCGTGTAGGCCAAACCGCTCATTCCTTTTTCTTTGTAGTTCTTGTTACTGCCGGTCGAAACCGGAAGCACCTTCCTGACCACCCCATCCGCGTCCGTCAATAAAAGTACTTGCCGATCGAGATCGACTTCGACGTGCTTGTACCCAGCGTCCTTCGCCACTGGCGCTGTGGTGTTCATTATCCGGTCAACGTCCGCGCGACTGAGTCTGCCCGTAACTCTCCGCCCTTCGTATTTCTGAAAGGCGATGAGAGCGATGCGGCCTTTGCCGTAACCCATCTCAGCAAGACGTGCATCGGCATGCTTCATCTCGGCACGAGTGAGAGCGCGTGCGTGTGCGCGAGGCGAACGCCCTTTAGTTCTTTGTCCGGCTGTGATCGCGTACGAGTCGGTGTACGCGAGAAGAACCAGGCCAACTACCATCACCAACGCTAACGTTAGTTTTTTAGAAGTGCGAATGACAATTTCCATTGAAACCATGAGGTCAATACCACCTGCGAGACGGATGAGTCGCCACCCGGGATCGGGTATGCGTAAACCTAAACTCGGTCTGTCGGGGGGAATAATCACGATACGCCGGGTAATCGGCGAGGTCAACGAAATTCAGAATTTCGGTACGAAACTTCAGCGAGCCTTCACTGCAAACCCCAAAACACTGACGCTGCGGATTCGAGGTTTTGCGGGTAAACTTCAAAGCGTTCACCTGCGTACTAGCTAAATGTACAGTGGCTAATTTTGATTCGTAGTGCGAGATTCAATCCCATCAGGAGCGAAGTTAATGTCTACAAGTCGACGAGCTTTTCTCAAACTCTCGGCCATGGCCGGCGGCGGTCTCAGCCTCGGTTTGATACCGGGCATGTCAACTTTGGCCGCGGACAAAAGTCCCGGGAGCCTCCGAATCTTGATTCTCGGCGGCACGGGCTTCACCGGCCCATTCCAGGTGCGTTATGCCCTCGGTCGCGGACACAAGGTCACCGTCTTCAATCGCGGCCGCACGCATCCCGGCGAATTGCCGAAAGAAGCCGAGCAATTACTGGGCGACCGCAACGGCCAGCTTGACGCGCTGAAAGGCCGAACCTGGGATGTCGTGATCGACAACCCGGCGACGCTTCCCGTCTGGGTCCGCGACGCGGCGCAAATCCTGAAAGGTAATGCCGAACGCTACGTCTTCATTTCCTCGATCTCTGCGTATGCCGATACCAGCAGGCAAGGTATGGATGAGACGGCGCCGCTCGCAAAATACACCGGGGCCGATGCGATGAAAGAAACGAACGCGACCATGCGCGCCAACAACTTCGCTCTCTTCGGTCCACTGAAAGCTCAGTCGGAAGCCGAAGCTGAAAAGTGGTTTCCCGGAAAGACGCTCGTAATTCGTCCCGGATACATCGTCGGTCCGGGCGACGAATCTGATCGATTCACCTACTGGCCGGTTCGCGTCGAACGTGGCGGCGAAGTCTTAGCGCCGGGAAATCCATCCGATCCAATTCAGATCATCGACGCGCGTGATTTGGCGGAGTGGACGATACGCATGGTTGAGCAAGGCACCGTCGGAAGTTTCAATGCGGTCGGACCCAAATCAAGGCTGACCATGGGCCGAATGCTCAGCGATATGAAGAAGACTACCAACTCAGACGCGCGGTTCACCTGGGTGGACGACGAATTTCTGAAAGCGCAAAAGATCATCGACGACATCCCGATTTGGACTTCAACCAAGGGGCCGGAAATTGGTTATTCGACGGTGAATATCAGTAAAGCACTTAGCCAGGGACTGACGTTCCGATCGTTGTCAGAAACCACCAAAGCGACGCTCGAGTGGTTTAGAAAACAGACACCCGAAAGACAGATGAAAATGCGCGCCGGGATAAAAGCGCAACGTGAGGCCGAAGTGCTGGCCGCGTGGCATGCGAGCGGGAAGTAATCCGTTCCCCAGGCATTTACCTGCGCATTAAGCCGCCGCGGCCTGCTCGCCCTTGATGAACGCGAGTAGCTCCGCGTTGATTTGATCCTTGAGCGTTGAGCACATGCCGTGCGGCGCGCCCGTAATGACTTTCAACGTGGCGCCCCTCACGATCTTCGCCGAAAGCAGCGCTGAGTCGGCGATCGGAACGATCTGATCATCGTCACCGTGCAAACAGGGCGGTGTATCACTTCCCCACACGCATCTCTTCGACTCTGCGGTTCACTTCATCCCAGTTCACGTTTTGCATGAAAGCATCAACGTATTTGCCCGCAGCTGCGCCGTAGTCCATCTGATAAGCATGCTCGTACATGTCCAGCACCAGGAGCGGATAACCCATCGCCGCGCTGTGCATGTGATCCCAGGCCCAGTAATTGTGAACTTCGCCGGTGTGAAGATTGTATGAAAGGATGGTCCAGCCTGAACCGCCGCCGAGCGCGTTGGCCGTCTTTTTAAATTCCGCTTCCCACTGCTCGTAACTCCCAAACCATTGCTTGATGAGATCGAGCGCTTTGCCACTGGCCTTGCCGTCGCCGCCGAGATTGGCGAAGTAGTTTTCATGCAGCACTACCGAACCTGTGCGCACCAGCTCTTCGCGCTTTACGTCGCCATACAGGTAAGGAGGCAGATCTTTCTCCATAAGCATCGACGCCAGTCTCTGCTCAACGGCATTAAGGGCTTTCACCGCGCCGCCGTAGTTGTTTTCCCAGTGGGACCTGATGAGCTTTTCTGAGATGCCCTTGAGCTTCGCGGGATCAAACCGCAGAGGCTTCGGCGTGTGTTGCCCGGCGAACGCTCGCGCGGCGGCCATCGCGGTCGACGTTTGTTCGTCAGCGGTCAACGGGTGCGCCCGCACTAAACCACTCAACGTCGCCCCGGCGGCGCTCGCGGCAATTACCGAAATCGCTTGTCTTCTTGAAAGTCCATTCATAGGTGAATTCCTCCTCGATTTTCTCGGCGCTAAAAGGCTTACTCTCGTACGGAACCGACTACTTTAATCGAGCCAAACAGTTTCTTCGTCACGATTCTCCTTGCTCGTTGCCGCGCTCGCCGCTCCGCGGCTGGTGGCGCGAATTCTAATGTCCCCGCTTCGCTAGATACTTCCTTGACTGCTCAAGCTCGGGACGCGAGCTGTCCGCTTGTTCGGTTAGCGCTACCAGCTTCTCATAGTAAGCCCTGGCCTTCGCATGGTTCTTCGCCAGCTCCGCTGCTCTTGCTGCTCCATAGATGCTGTTGAAGCGGTTCGGCGAAATCTCCAGCGACTTCTGGTATTCCTTCAAAGCCTGAGCCGGCTGATTCAGCTCGCTCAACAAATCGCCCAACATCTCGCGCGCGGGCAGGATCGCTCCGGGCGTGACCGGATGCTTGTCCGTCGCGTCATCCAGATCGGCGGCCGCGCGCATCAATCGCAGAGCCTCTTCATCCTTCCCTTCGGCATGCGCCAGCCAGGCCGACGCTGCCCGATGCTGAATATCCACCTGCTTGGCCCAATCATAATCACCTTTCACTTCAACCAGCGCCTGGCGGATGGCCGCCAGTCTCTCGACCGCCTCTCGGGCTGAAGCCACGTCACCGCTTCGGGCGGCGCCGACCGCCCGCGCGAATTGAATGTTAGCTTCGGCCCAACGGAACTGGTCCCAGGGAAAGCCGCCCAAACTGTCCGGAGGCAAGGTCAATTTTGCCGCCTCGTCCCATCGACGTCGTTCGAGTGCATAGCGTGTCCTAATCGCAGTGAAGGCGTATGCCACCTTGAAAGTCTCGGGCTCGGCTTTCTTAATCTCGTTCAATTCATCCAGCACGCCCAGGGCTTGTTTGTCCTGCGCGCCTTGCAGGTAGGCGTAAGCGAGATAGTCCATGGCGTGGAACTGCTCGTCCCAGACGTCGGACAAATGATTTCTCATGGCGAATTCCTTCGCCGCTGCCTCGGCGCCGAGGTTGGATCGGATCGCTTCCTGCCACAAACCAAGGCGCGTGAAAATGTGCGAAGGCATATGCCGCGCATGAGCCGACGCAGGCGCAATCTTCGCATAGCTGCGCGCGGCGGGTAGCGCCAAACGGGCTAAGGCCGGGTAGTCGTAACTGTGAATCAGATAGTGTGTGACTCCCGGATGCTGCGGCTCTCGCGCCCGAACGCGATTCAGAATCTGGGCCGCCTTTTTTTCGTTTGCATAGGTCTTGTCATTCACCAACGTGCCCGTGGCTATGAGAGTCAACGCATAGAAGACGCCTGCTTCATCGTCTGAGGGATATCGGCGGTAAAGCTGCTCCATCGCTTTGCTGTATGCGAATGTCCGCGCTCGATGATCGAGCTGGTTGAAATCTTTGTAGAAGACTTCGATGGCCGCGATGTAGTCTCGCTCGCGCTGAGTCCGCGCGCCGGTGAGCTTTGCCTTTTCGACGGCGCTCGTTCCCTTCTGCAATTGATTCGCGGTTGGCGGCACCCAGAGAGGATGGTACTGGCTCATGGCGATGCCCCAGTAACCGATGCCACAACGAGGGTCGGTTACTACAATATCGCTGAAGGCTTTTTCAGCCTCTTCATATTCGAAAGAATGGAGCCAGGCGACGGCGCGATTGAACTGCAATTGTGCGGCCGGAGAGCAGGAGATTCGGAAGTTGACTCGACCAACCTCCTCGGACGGGTCATGTCCATGCACATGTTGTCCCCGCGCAACGGAGACCGCGATGAGAACCGCAAGAGCGGCCAGAAGTGCTGGTTTGCATGCTTTCATCATAGTCTTGGCTCCTCCGAGACAATTATTCGAGTCGGGCC
>DATISD010000333.1:0-4412 GCA_035469005.1 Pyrinomonadaceae bacterium
CTCTTTGCCTTCCATGTTGCCGCCCGCCTGCTGCGCGGTGACCGCTTGATCTGCTCCGAGCCTGGTTAGCATCGGGTTGCCGTGAGCTTCGTACCAATAAAGAATGACAACGCCCGCAAGAAAGACAACCACCATCGCTGCGAGAACGGCCCAGCCATGTTTCTGTGACCCGGTCATGCGGCCCAATGTGTAAGTGAGTCCGCCGCCGATCGAAAAGATCAGCAGCATCTCAATAAAGTTCGTAAATGGAGTTGGGTTTTCAAATGGGTGAGACGAGTTGGTGTTGAAGAAGCCGCCACCATTGGTGCCCAGTTCCTTGATGAACTCCTGCGAAGCGACGGGCCCCTGGGCAATCGTTTGATTAGTTACTTTCCGGTCTTCCTTTTGATTAGTTCCGTCGGGATTTGTCAGCACGGTGCCGTTAGCGTCTTTCTTGTCAACCTGGATCGTCTGCGGCTCGACCAACTTCGCAGTGTCGTACGGACGGAGGTTCTGAACTACCCCCTGCGATACCAGGAACAACGCGCCAACTACGCAGACGGGCAGCAGCACATAAAGATTGCAGCGGACAAAGTCGACCCAGAAGTTTCCGATGGTTTCTGCTTCACGCCGGGAGATACCCCGGATGAAGGCAATGGCCAGGACGATGCCGGTCGCCGCCGAAGCAAAGTTGTGATAGGCGAGGCCGGCCATCTGCGTCAGATAGCTCATCGTTGTCTCAGGCACATAACTCTGCCAATTTGTGTTGGTAGTAAACGAGACCGCTGTATTGAACGCCGATCCAACGAAGCCGGCGGTGGGGCTGGCAGCGGAATCAACGCCGGGCAGATGCTGGGGATTCAAAGGCAAATGCCCCTGAAGACGCTGGATGAGGTAGAGCAACACGAGTGAAACCAAGCTGAAAAGCAGCATGGCCGCGGCGTATTCCGTCCAGCGCATCTCGCGCCTTTCATCGACGCCCGTCAAGCGATAAATCAGACGCTCAAACGGCCGGATTACCGGATGCAGAAATGTGCGCTCACCGTTGAAGACGTGGGTCATGAAAATGCCCAACGGTTTCGCGATGGCGATGATGATCGCGATGAAAAGAAGAATTTGTAACCAGCCGTTAAGAGTCATGAGCGTGGCACAGACTTTAGTCTGTGACTCCTTATCGTTCGCACCGGCAACACAGACTGAAGTCTGTGCCACTAGAACTTCTCAGGTCGCAGCAACGCGAAAGTTAGATAAATCAATAGCAGCAGCGATACTGCTACGATCAAAATTGTTCCGATGGCCATTCGTCACCTCACGTAGTGGCACGCGCATCTTGCGCGTGATTCACGGGCGAGACGCCCGTGCCGCTTTCACCTCACTGCAACTTCTCGCAAGCCCGCACGTAAGCTAGCGCGATCAAAAAGAAAACAATCGTGGCGGCTATGAAAATCAGATCCAGCATCTGAACGTCTCCATCAACGGTCGAAAGTAAATATCGTGGCGAAAATCAAAAGGTGCTGGCCCGGCGTCAAGCCAATCACCCCCGGACTCACCACCCGGCCTCTGAAAAACCCGCCTTCCGGACCAGTCGAGCGGTCATACCGGTGCTCGAGCCGAAAGATTGTGTTACTGGATTTGAAAGGCAGCTTGTATTCAACGGTTGTTGTGAGCGCCACAACTGTCTGCTTCGCCAGCGTCCATCGACCCTGACTGTCCCACGCAACCTCGGGACGGACTGCAAAACCCCAACGCGGATTCAGAATCCAGCGCACCGGCGCCTGGGCGGCGAACCACCAGGCACGCGGCGCTCCGGACGAATTAACAGCCTCGGTCGAGAAGTTGGTATCGAAGGCGATAGTGCGTTTCTCAGTCTTGTGCTCAATGATCGTATCTGACAGAAACCGCCAGAACCTGAACGCAGTATTGGATTGATGAGGGCCCACGAGAACTGTCTGCCTCACCGTGAGGTGCGATGTTGCGCTGACCGCCGCTTGTCCGCCCCAACTCGGAACGCTGTTCGCATTCGCCAGATGCCAATATCCGTTGACGACGAAAAACGAGCCCGTAACTTTCTTCGTGAACGGGTAACTCGCGTTCACGCCCAGCATGTAATAAGGCGTGAAGTCGGCGCCCCACGGCCGCGTGTAATTGAAATTGTCCTTTGCGTAGAGCGAATCGTAGCCGATGAAGCTGGAGAAAGTGCCGCCTTGAATAGTCAGGCCCTTACCGATAGGGGCGAGGTACGAAACGTTCGTTGGTCCCAGCTGGCGGAGGAATTTGTAACCGGCAATGTTCGGGGCCGTCGCGGAAAAGCCAAACAACTCGGCGTCTTTGCCTGCCTGCGCAGTCAGTTCGACGCCCCAGCGTGAATCTTCGGTAGCTTTCTTCCTGACGCAGAACGCCGCCATGTTGATTTTCGGACGATCCACATGCCAGGTCGTGCCGCGACTGCGAAAGACTCGATTTTCCGGATGATTGAAATCGAGCAGATAACCAACATCGAAAAACCCGCCGTAATGCCATTTCGACTCTGATGACGCGGTTTGCGCCGGCTGGGACGGTGTCGCTTGAGGCGCAGCGTCTTCGATCGTTGAATTCATTTCTGCGCCTGATTGCGAAGGTTCTGTCTTTGCTGCAGCTGTCGGCTGCTCTGCTTTACGAGTCTCGCTGCCGGTCTCGGGCTTGATCGCTTCCGGTGAGTTGATGACGCTGTTGCGAGTTGGTTGATTGAACTCCTGCTGCGCATGAGCATTAAGAGCCAGCGCGGCCATCAAAAGAACCCATAATGCCAATCCAACTATCGCCTTCCAAATCAGTTCAAAAGTATTTCTATTTGAAAATACCGATCCCGTTCTCTGCATTTAATCTTCAGTCTTTCTCTTCATCGCAACCCCATCGCCGGGCCAGATCGAGGTCGTCAAGTGTGAGTTGATCGACTGTTAGCCTGCCGTCCGGCGGATAGTCTTCGTGCTCCCACAGGTACATAGTCAGGTGACGCTCGGCGCAATTAATCCAAAAAGAACTCGCCAGCGTTATGCGGCCCCGGCATCGCCGGCGCACTTCGGCCACTACGGCATCCGATATGTCGACGGTAATGTCCAACTCGTATCCATTCGGATCGCGAACGATGAAGTAGTGTTGCGTGCCCTCGACGGGAACGGCTTGCTCGACATCGCAAAGTCGGATGATGGCAAAGCCGTTCTCCGTCTGGACCTCGATAGGCCGCTGTCGCGACGGCGACGAATCAGGCGTAAGCCACTCGTCAATTCTGGTCTTTGGGTTAAGCATTAGCATCTGGGCTGACCACCTCTCTAGACTGTCAGCAAAGAGATCGTAGCCGGATGCAAATAAAAAAGGGCTTAAGCCTTCATTAAAAGTTCGTAAAGGTGAGGAGCCTGAAGAGCAGGCTTACGCTTAGGCTTTGCCCGCACCGATTCGCGGCAAGTTTCTGAGCAAGATCGGGTGTACAAATCCAGACGGAGGCTACTTGGGTTATGGCTCGGCCACGCCGATGCGCGGCAAGTCTCCGACTTGCCGGCGAGGCTCTCCCTCATTCCAACAGGTCTCCGACCCGCGGTCATAGACCGCCGATTAGAGATCGCCTATTCGGGTCGGAGACTTGCCGCGCATCGGCGTGGCGGAGCCAGCGAATTGGGCTCACTTCCCTGGAATGAACCGATACCCAACCCAGGGATCAGTCAGGATGTAGCGAGGTTTAGCCGGATCGGGTTCGATCTTTTTGCGCAGATGTCGAATGAAGACGCGCAGGTACTCAGTCTGATCGGTGTAATTTCCGCCCCAGATTTTGGCGAGCAAGGTGCGGTGCGTGAGTACTTTGCCGGAGTTGCGAATCAGGAACGCGAGTAAGTCGAACTCCTTTGGCGAGAGGCGGATCTCTTTTCCGCTAACTTCTACAGTTCGCGTCTCAAAGTCGATCCGGAAGTCGCCCGCTTCGATGACTGTTTCTTTTTCATCGGTGAGAGGAGAGCGACGCAAATGTGCCCGGACGCGCGCGAGCAGCTCTCCCATACCAAAAGGCTTGGTCACGTAATCGTCGGCGCCGGCATCGAGCGCCTCCACCTTCGTTGCTTCATCGCCCTTGACCGAAAGAATGATTATGGGAACGCGCGACGTCTCTCTGAGCCGTTGACACAACTTCATTCCGTTCATATTTGGCATCGACAGATCGGTGATCACCAGATCCGGCGTCCAGGCGCTAAAGATATCCAACGCCGCCTCTCCTTCACCGGCGACGCGCACGTCAAAGCCGTGTTTGGTCAGGCCGCTGCGGAGAACCAGCGTGATTTCCTGTTCGTCGTCAACAACCAGTATGCGTTTGCGCGTTTGCATTGGACATCATGGAGTCAGTACCGGGAGCGATAGCGACCGGGTCTCAAGAAAGAGCAGATCGTGTTGCCGATAGCCATTACCCGGTC
>DATISD010000334.1:0-17791 GCA_035469005.1 Pyrinomonadaceae bacterium
GCATCGTGTAGCATGTCGCTGCTCTGGTTCAAACTTTTCGCGCTTCGCGCTTGATGCGGACTATTCGTTCGCGCTCCAAAACTATGTGCACAGACAGACGAGATTTCCTGCGCTCCACGGCTGGCGTGGTGGGCGCAACACTCATTGGAAGTAAGTTCGCGTTCGCTGATACGACTGACGTCGAGGCAATTCAGCAGCGACAGGATGTTCCTGAGTTGATCAGGCGTTTGCCAAAGATGACCCAGGGGATCGTCCCTATCACAGACGACGAGCGCAAAGCGCGCATCGCCAAAGCGCAACGCTTGATGGCTGAGCAAAAGATCGACGCAGTTTACATCGAACCCGGTTCAACGATGTTCTATTACACGGGCATGCGCTGGAGCACCAGCGAGCGCATGCTGGCTCTGTTAATTCCTCAACGCGGCGAGCTCGCCTGGGTGTGTCCTAAATTCGAAGAAGAGCGCGCACGTGAACTCATCAAGTTCGGTAATGACATTCGGACCTGGGAAGAAGACGAGAGTCCTTATCGTCGCGTCGCTGAGATCTTTCGGGACCGCGGCATGCGCATAGGCCGGATCGGAATTGATGAGCGCGTCCGCTTTTTCTTATTCGACGGCATTCGCCAGGCTGCCCCGAAGCTTGAATTTGTCAGCGCGACCCCAATCACCGCGGGCTGTCGCATGTTCAAATCTCCCGCCGAAATTGCGCTGATGCAGAAGGCTAACGACCTCACTTTGCTTGCCTATCGCGCCACCTGGGCCACGATGCGTGACGAGATGCCGCAGGCCGAATTTGCCAATAACTGCGCGACCGCCTTTCGAAATCTTGGCGTGCAAGGCGGCGTCTTTTGCAGCTTTGGCAAATACACCGCGTTCCCGCACGGCAGCAGTACTCCGCAAACCTTGCACGAAGGCGATGTCGTGTTGATGGATGGCGGGTGCAGCGTCGAGGGTTATCAATCTGACATCACGCGCACGTTTGTCCTCGGCACGCCGACCCAACGTCAGCGCGACATTTGGAATCTTGAACGGAAATCGCAGGACGCCGGGTTTGCAGCAGCAAAAATCGGTGCGCCTTGCGAATCGGTTGATGCAGCCGCGCGCAAAGTGATCACTGATGCCGGATTTGGACCTGACTACAAAGTCCCCGGGCTTCCTCACCGCACCGGCCATGGCATTGGGCTCGACGGCCACGAGTGGACCAACTTCGTCCGTGGCAACAAGACTCTGATTCAACCCGGAATGTGTTTTAGCGACGAACCGACGATTGTAATTTACGGTGAGTTTGGAATTCGCCTGGAGGATTGTCTTTATATCACTGAAAACGGCCCGAAGTTTTTTACTGAACAAAGTCCATCGATTGACAAGCCGTTTGGCTGATTCCAGGCGCGGCCGGGTAGATCTCGAAGCATGAGGCGACGGCTCTCTTAGCGTACTTCACCCTGACAAAGGAGGAACGCAAATGGGTTCTTACACGCTGCAGCAGCTCGGATACGGCAGCCCCCTGCTGATCGTTTACCTGGTAGGAATAATTTTGTCGGCCGTATTTGTCCGGAAGTATCCCCTTCCCGCGATGCTCACACTCGCGGGTACGGTGATTCTCTTCGTTAACCTGATTGCGATCACGGCAGCTCAGGGATACTTCATTCGCGCTCGTGTCGAATCCGGATGGTCCCCCGAACAGTACAGTCAAATTACGATGGTCGTCGCGGCAATCGGGGCCATCGTGCGAGCAGTCGGCACCGCACTGCTGATTGCGGCTATTTTTGTTGGCCGAAAAGTCAAAGGCAGTTTGTCTGTCTGAAACTTAAGGGGAGAGACAAACTCGACCCTGATTAAATCCGGGATTGCCGCGATTATTCACCATCGCTGCTCAAACTCTCGAAGCCCTTCTTCAAGCTTCCATTGCAACTTTGCTTTCTCGCTGCCTTCGATAAACTGACGACAACCGCTGGAAGTTAACTTCATCCCGGACATATCCGCAGCGCACTGTGCGACGGGAACGAATTTGTTCGCGTCGCTCCATAAACTCGCCCCGGCGACGAACGCATACTGAAGACTGTTGCGGGCGATCGTTTTCAATTGCAAATAACCGAGCCCTTGATCCTCCGCGGCTCGCAGATACTCGCGCGAAATTTCTGAACGGTTGACTCCTTCGTCATCGGTCGCGAGCGCGACGGGCACCCCGTATTTCAGATAAGTTGCCAACGGATGTTGCGCTCCGCTGACGCCGAGAATCGTATCGTTGCTCGTCAAGCAAATTTCCACCATCACGTTTCGGCGCGCCATTTCTTTCAAAAGGTCATAAGGCTCGTTCTCGTGCATGAGGTCAACGCCGTGACCGATGCGATCGGCGCGCGCCGTCATGACTGAGTCGCGAATGTGAAAGGTCAAACCGTCGGGTGGCACCATTCCGGGAGCCAACTCACCTGCGTGCAGATTGAGGTGCGCGCGCGGATACATTGGCCGCAGAAACTGAAGCATCTGCATCTGCGCCGAGAAGTTCCGCATCGACGACAGTCCGTCTTCCGCCTGCACCAGATTTAGCCCGACAACCTTCGAGTCTGGATCGTTGGCCAGCGCAAAGCCTGTAACCATCTGCGCGAACACTGGTCCTAAAGCTGAGGCGCGCGCTACCTGGGCGATATAACGAATGACAACCCCGCAACCCACGTCGGCCTGGGTTGTACCGCACTTCAAAATGCGATCCTTTTCAGCTTCAGCATCGTTCAGATTCTTAATAGCGATCGGAACTGCCGAATCGATTCCGCTGCTCTTCAACTTGCTTAACGTGCTTGCGGGATTTCCATCCCACCCGACCTTGTCGCCAATCTGACTTGAGATCACCCCGGTTGGCGTGCCATCCGGGGTCAACATCAATTCGAGATAAAGCACACCTCCCCGAGCTGCGTGCGCAGCAGCTTCTGCGAGCATCTTCGCGTTCTGGTTGTAAGTAGCGACGCCGAACCTGGCGAATGTATCAAAAAAATGATCGTGACCGCTCTGTCCTGACAATCGCCAATTGCGCATCGACCACGCGTCGATCAACTGTCGATAGAGCACGGAATTTGTGAGGGCGTTGGCAACCGGGGTTTGGCCAGTTGTACATGGCGGCAGAGATGCGACCATGGTGGTGGTGTTGACACAGTCGCCGCTGTCGGCCGCCCATTGAATGTAAGACTCGGCATAAATTGCTCCCGACAAGTGGTTATGCAAGTCCGCGCCCTTTGGCATCTTAAGAAGAAATGCCAACATCCGCGGCGGCGACTTGCGGATCGAATCAAAGTATTGGGCCGTACGCGCGGTTGACCCGGCTGCCTGGGCCGCTATTGTTACCGCGTAAAAGAGAAGCGCTAGCAAAGTTGCGGCAGAGTTTCTGAGCCAGAGATGTCGATGACTTTGTTTTCGCAAATGGTTTACTCCTGGGCGCTAATTGCGAGGTCGCGCCATTCTATGCGACAGCACAACGGCAGTCCATGTCGTTTTTCTCTTCTTCACAATTTGTGTTGGAAAGACCTTATTCGAGCTCGCTTGGGGGCCAGCCAAAGGCGAAGAAACCAGCAAACCTAAATTGATCTATCGGGACAGGGAGCAACTGAATTACGGCGCCGCGAAGTAAACCGACACCTCTTATTTGGAGTGCGGTGACTTGTCACCGCTTTCGATTCCGAACAGTCACGAGCTAGACTCCAAAGCGGCGACAGGTCGCCGCACTCCAAATGCTCGACTTTGCTATTCAAACCGCGCGAGATGCGGGACGCGTTGTGGTGGAACGCTTTGGCCGCAAGATCGAAATCGCCAACAAGAGCGAGATCGATTTAGTCACGGAATCCGATCTTGCTTCCGAACGTCTAATCATTGATCGCATCAAGACTTATTATCCTCGCCACGCAATTCTGGCTGAAGAATCAGGCGCGAGCGAACCAGTTGATGGCGAACAGCGAAGCGAGTGGCGCTGGATCATTGACCCGCTCGACGGCACCACGAACTACGCGCATGGTTACCCCTGCTTTTGTGTTTCGATCGGCCTGGAGTGCAAAGGCCGCTTGGAGGTGGGAGTGGTTTACGATCCGATACGCGACGAAATGTTTACTGCCGAACGCGGCCAGGGTGCGGCGCTGAACGGCCGCCGCATTCACGTCTCACCCACTCCCAGGCTGGCGAGCGCTCTGTTGTGCACGGGGTTTCCTTACGACGTGCGCGAAAGGGGCGAATTCGCGCGGCATTTTGCAAACTTCATTATGGCGGCCCAGGGTGTGCGGCGGGACGGGGCCGCCGCGCTCGATCTCGCTTACGTGGCCGCCGGACGCTTCGATGGTTTTTGGGAAGAAGGTCTGAAGCCCTGGGACGTTGCCGCCGGCGCGTTAATCATCGAAGAAGCAGGTGGGCGCGTATCGAATTATGCCAACGGGCCTCTGGATATTTTCATCCCACCTATTCTTGCCAGCAACGGCTTGATTCATGAGGAAATGATGCGCGTGCTCAAGGGCTGAAATCGGGGTTGGCTTGAAGCATCGACCGCGGTTCGTTCCGGATTGTGTGAAGAAGCGAAAAGCTTAAAGCGCGGATTGAACAATCTCCGAGAGCCGCGCTGTTTCGCGCCGCGCGCATTCTCGCGTGTCTTCGTTATCGCAGGGAGCGACGTGAATGGCCGGGTGATAAATGATCTCAATGTGACCGCGTAGCCCCGGCAGCCGGTGAGTACTGGGCCAAACTCGTTCGCCGCCGCGAATGGTGACCGGCAGGATTGGCACTCCGGCCTCTAATGCCATGCGTACCGCGCCGGCTTTGAATTTCCTGGTTGTCCCATCGGCATTGCCGCGCCCACCCTCAGGAAAAATCATGACTGCCCCACCCTCACTTATCCACTGCAACGAACGCCGAATCGGTGCCGGATCAGTTCCTTCCAACTGTAACGGCCACGCGCCAAACGCACGCAGAAACGTGCCGACTATCGGCCAGTTAAATGCCGCATCCCACGCGAGAAATCTAACCGGACGTTTCACCTGGCAACAAACCCAGAATGGATCGATGTATGTCTGGTGATTCGCCGCGATGATTAAACCGCCGTTCAGGGGAATATTTTCGGTCTGATGCCAGCGGACGCGCCAGAGCAGCCGGCTCAGTAAGGCAACGGTCGGCCGAAGCAGATTAAGAGCCCATTGCGGGAGCGTCCAGGGATAAGGACGCGAGCCATTCCGCTGTGGAGCTTCCTCGATGCTGGTAGTACGGCTCAAAAGCAGTAAGTCATCGGCACTGATATAAGAACAAAGGTGCCAGAGTTCAGGTCCGTTATGATTGCGTAGGTTGTATCCCGTCGAGCCAGGCGTCAGGTATTTCTCGTTCGCTTAACCAATCGTCGTTCCATCTTTCGCACTGCGCACACTCAAAGCCACGGTACTCAATCGCTTCCGATTTCGTCAAACCAATCTGGTTCTTGCCCGCACAATCCGGAAATGCGCAGCGTCGCTCAATTTCGACCAGCAAAGGTTCGCGCGGAAAATGAAATTTTACTCGCCGTCTTGTCTTCATCACTGAGCCTTCGTTCGACACGAAAGCCTCGCACAAAACTGCTCAAGGGGGATGTGACAATCGTGGTTTCAGATCATCGTGAAAG
This sequence comes from Pyrinomonadaceae bacterium, assembly GCA_035469005.1. GTDB lineage: Bacteria > Acidobacteriota > Blastocatellia > Pyrinomonadales > Pyrinomonadaceae > UBA11740. The sequence goes on from DATISD010000334.1 coordinate 5,617, forward strand.
CCGCATATTTATTGGCTTTCACGTCGTTTTTACGCTTGGTAAATCTGGCTTTGTGCGTTAAAATTAACGGTGAAATTTGACCGCATGAATTACGGCTGCCCCGAAGTCGAAATAACATCCAAAGCATCAAGAATTCGTGCCAAGAAATCCAGTAAGAGAGGGCTACCCTGTCGCTGCTTCTTCGTCGAACTGTGGAGGCAGCGCGGATTGTAACGGAAAGGTTTGATTAATGGAAACCATCGAGCGAGAACACGTAAGTATTGAAGAAGAAATGCGGCGGTCCTATCTGGACTATGCGATGTCGGTGATCATCGGCCGCGCCCTGCCGGACGTCCGCGACGGTTTAAAACCGGTGCATAGGCGCGTGCTGTGGGCCATGCACGAACTCGGCAATACCTACAACAAAGCTTACAAGAAAAGCGCGCGCGTCGTCGGTGACGTCATCGGTAAATATCATCCGCACGGGGACACCGCTGTTTACGACACGATCGTGCGCATGGCCCAGGATTTTTCGATGCGTTATCCGCTAATCGACGGTCAGGGAAATTTTGGATCGGTCGATGGCGATGCGCCGGCGGCCATGCGTTATACCGAAGTTCGCATGGCGCGCCTCGCCAACGAGGTGCTCGCCGATATTGAAAAAGAGACCGTCACGACTCAACCAAACTATGACGAATCGCTGAGCGAGCCCACCGTTCTGCCGACGCGCATTCCGAACCTGCTGGTGAATGGCTCGGACGGAATTGCAGTCGGTATGGCGACGAAGATTGCTCCCCACAATCTCACGGAAATTGTTGATGCCACGATCGCCGTGATCCGCGAACCCGATATCGCGCCTGAAAAGCTGCTCAAGATCGTCAAAGGGCCGGACTTTCCGACTGGAGGCTTCCTCTGCGGACGAGAAGAGATTCGCAACTCTTATTTGACGGGCCGCGGCATTTTGCAGATGCGCGCCAAGGCCACAATCGACCGCATCGGTCGCGGTTCGCACGAGCGCGACGCGGTGATCATTACCGAGATTCCCTTTCAGGTTAATAAAGCGAAGCTGATCGAGCGCATCGCCGAATTAGCGAATGAAAAGAAACTGGAAGGCATCTCCGAAGTTCGCGACGAGTCCGATCGTCAGGGCATGCGCATCGTTGTTGAGCTGAAACGCGACGCGGTGCCGCAAGTCGTCCTCAATAAACTTTTCAAGCTGACGCCGATGCAGTCCAGCTTTGGCGTGATCAATCTGGCAATCGTCAATGGCCAGCCGCGCGTGCTTACGCTCAAGCAGATGCTCGAATGCTTCGTCGACTTTCGTCGCGAAGTCGTGCGTCGCCGCACTGAATATGAGCTCCGCAAAGCCAAGGCGCGAGCTCACATACTCGAAGGCTTGACCAAAGCGATCGACGCGCTTGATTACATCGTCACGTTGATTCGCAACTCGCGTTCAGTTGACGAAGCGCGAACCTGGTTGACGGGTGAGCTGACGACGACCAGCGAAGTGAAATCGTGGAAGGGTATACCTTCGAATGAGCCGCTCAACAAGTATCTGCCGAAGCTAAAGAAGGCGATGGAGCGTCTCTCGTTTTCAGAGATTCAGGCGCAAGCGATTCTCGATCTGCAATTGCGCCGGTTGTCGGCACTTGAACGGCAGAAGATCATTGACGAGTACGAATCAATCATCAAGCTGATTGCTGAACTGGAGGAGATTCTCTCGAACGAGCAGTCACTGCGTCGCGTGATTACCGATGAGCTCGAAGAAGTGAAGAAAGAGTTTGGCGACGCTCGGCGGACCGAGATCACGGATGAAGGTACCGAATACACGATTGAAGATCTGATCGCCGATGAAGACGTTGCGATTACCGTCACCAAGAATGGTTACGTCAAACGCACACCAGTGACTACCTACCAACGGCAGGGACGTGGCGGCAAGGGCCGTTTCGGTGCGATGGCCAAGAACGACGACTATGTCGAGCATCTGTTCATCGCTTCGACCCACGCTTACCTGATGGTCTTCACCGACGATGGCCTGGTTTACAAGATGAAGGTGCACGAAGTTCCCGACGCCGCGGCGGCGTCTCGCGGCAAAGCGATCGTGAATCTGATTCAGATTCCTTCGCATCGCAAACTCGCCGGCGTGGTGCCGGTGCGCGAATTCGCGGAAGGCCGCTATGTTGTCATGGTTACGCGCAAAGGCGTGATCAAGAAAACCTCGCTGGCTGATTTCCAGAACATTCGCTCGAACGGAATTATCGCCATCAACATCGACGAGGGCGACGAGTTGCTGGACGTGGTACTGACCGACGGCACCAAGCGAATTTTCATTGCGACTCACAATGGATTTGCGATTCGCTTTGACGAGAAGAACGCGCGGCCAATGGGTCGAGCCACGCGCGGTACTCGCGGCATCGATCTGCGCAAAGATGATTTCGTGGTCTCACTGTGCGCTGTATCGCCAGACGATAACGAAAAGATGCTGTCGGTTTCCGAGCAGGGTTATGGCAAGCAAACTCCGATTTCGACTTACCGCCTGCAATCACGCGGCGGCAAAGGCGTCATCAACATGAAGACCACCGCCAAGACCGGCAAGGTCGTCGCCGTCTTTCCGGTCGATGATGAATCCGAGATCATGATCATTACTCAGCAAGCGAAGTTGATTCGTCTCGAAGCTGACAAAATTCGCAAGACCGGACGCAGCGCCCAGGGCGTGCGTCTGATCAAGACTGACGAGGGCGACATGGTGACGAGCGCATCGTTAGTTGAAGCGGCGGCGGAAGAAGAGGGTGAAGAGGTCCCGTCGTAAGAATCTATCCGCAGATTGCACAGATTACGTAGAGAGGACCTTTGAACTGAGCGGCTTGTTCCGCTTTGCTCCTGGCTGTGAAATCTGCGTAATCTGCGGATAATGGATATCAGCGGCTTCCTTCACCTTCGACCCAAATCTCCCCGTCTTCAAAAACTTCTTTCTTCCAAATCGGCACCGTGCGTTTGAGTTCTCGAATCGCCCATTCGCAGGCTTCAAACGCAGCGCGGCGATGCGGCGCGCTGACGGCGATCACCACGCTCGTCTCGCCAATCTCCAGCCGGCCAGTGCGATGAACGATGCCGATGTGGGCGATGTCAAATTTTTCATGAGCCTGCGCGCCTAAACGTTTCATTTCGCTTAAAGCCATCGGTTCGTAAGCTTCATAAACCAGATAGAGCGTGCGCCGCCCTCTGGTCCATTCACGTGCGTAACCGTCGAGCGTCACCGTCGCGCCGCATTCAGGAAGCACAACCCGGCGAGCGATGGCGCCAACGTTGATCGGATTCGTGGTCAATTCGAAGAAATCCTGATCAGACGCTGAGGCATACAGGACGCCCGCGCTCCCACCGCTAACGGGCGGAAACAAAGCAAGTTCATCGCCATCGTGAATCTCTCGCTCTGGTTGAGCGTATTCCTGATTCACAGCGAACAAGAGCGAGTTTCCGAATCGTTGCAGGTCAGGGTATTTAGAAAGGATTTGCGACCGAGCCGACTCAGTGTTCGCAGGTGAATTGAGCGCGACGTCAATTTCTTCGTGTCCGGCGGCGTCGCGCGCGGCGCCGAAAAAAAGGACCCGAACGGTGATTGTCGGTTTGTTTGGTGGCACAGACTTCAGTCTGTGATCCGCCGCGGTTGGGCATCGAATCACAGACTGAAGTCTATGTTACTCAAGCTCGATCTTTTTACCGCCGTGACCATTGCCTTTGGCAATTGAATGCAGACGCGCGCGCTCTTCATAATTAGTCACTACGCGGGCCAGCAAATCGCGCAAGCGATTAAGACGCTCGGAAGTCGAACGCAACTCCAGCAACTCCTGTTTCGTTTCAAGATCAATTTCCAAAGCTGCCGCGACCAGAAAAGATAATCTTTGCGGATCGGTGTCGCTGATATCGGGCAAGTTGCCGCGCTCATCGTTCATCACGCGGATCGAATTCGCGACGCGCATGAACATCCTGGCGACATCGTGCGAGTTGGCACTAAGCGCCGATTCGTTTTCATCCTCATCTTCAAAATAATTCGCGCGCACGACCAGATAGGAGTCGCCGCGTTCAACGTATGACTCGACCTGATAACGGATTACACCTACGGCGAGAATGTTAGAGCGACCATCAGGTAAGGCCTGGGTCTCAGTCACTTCGGCAACACATCCGATGTGGCCTGCCGGCGGCGTCTCTTTGCCCGAAGTCGCGTCGAAATAGGACAACCCGAAAAGATTGTCAGCTGCGCGAATATCAGAAAGCATTTTTCGATAGCGTTCTTCGAAGATGTGGAGCGGCATCGGCATTCCGGGAAACAACACGACCGGCAAAGGGAAGATTGGCAATTCCCGCACGCCGCGCACTTTGTCCATGGCCTCGCTCATCGCTGCGAATTAGTTTGACGGAAGTTCAGTTGCTCAGGGTCACATTATCGCAGACGAATTATCAGAAGTCAGCAGCGGCTCGCCTTAAGCCATCGCGCCTGCTGTGCTAATCTGAACTACAGCTGAGTGACTGCAGTTTTCTGCCGAGGAACTATGCCAGATCTAGCCGAGCGTGAGTGTGTACCGTGTCGTGGCGGCGTCCCGCCGTTGAAGGGCGAACAGATCAAAGAGCTTTCAGCCCAGCTGGCTGGATGGCAAATTATCAAGGAACATCATCTGCAAAAGACTTACGGATTTAAGAACTTTCGCGAGACGCTCGACTTCGTCAACCGCGTCGGCGACCTCGCCGAAGAGCAGGGGCATCATCCTGATATTTGTTTCGGCTGGGGAAAAGCTGACATTACAATCTGGACGCACAAGATCGACGGACTGACGGAAAGCGATTTCGTGCTTGCTGCAAAGATCGATCGGCTGTGAAAATCCGGCTGTTTTGTCACATCAGGAGGCCGTAATGCGCCCGGGAAGTAGGAAAAAGGGCAACTGACATAATAGGCGCCGGCATCGTATTGGGCGTCGGCACGCCTCAGCCAGCAATTCAATGCAAATGACCAAGACCAATTACTTGTTCCTGGCGATGACCGTGCTGATCTCATTTCATTCAGCTTTGGGCCAGCGGCCAAAGCCAGGTCCAACACCAACTCCCGATCCGGGCCAGGAGAAACTGGAAGTCAATATTCGGCGGGTTCGTTTGCCGATCACCGTTACGGATAAAAAGGGACAGTTCATCTCCGGATTAACGCAAAGCGATTTCCAGGTCCTCGAGGACAAAATCCCTCAAGTGATCGATTCGTTTACCAGCGAGCAGAACAATGTTCTACCGCTGTACGTGGGTGTGTTGATGGATACGTCTCCATCGACGGCCGGCAAGTTGAAGTTCGAACAGGAGTCGGCGATGAATTTTATCCAGACTGTGATACGACCGCGCCGGGATCGCGTTCTTTTTGCGACCTTCGATCATGAGATCACTTTGCGACAGGACTTCACGGATCGTTTGGAGTTGTTGGATCGCGCAGTTTTCGCGGTCAAGAAGACTGGAGAAAAGACTGCCCTCTACGACGCCATCTGGCAATTCTGTGATGAAAAGATGCGCTCAGCCCAGGGTCGGCGGGCAATCGTCGTGATCACCGACGGAGACGACACCTACAGTCGCGCCGACCTTAATGACGCAATCGATATCGCGCAGCGAACTGAGACCACCATTTTTGCAATCTCAACAAAGGCGGGTTTATCAGGAACCGTCCCCGGAGTAGAAGCCGGCCAGGTGCAGGATCATGGAGACAAGAGTCTCGAGCGGCTGAGCGAAGAGACTGGCGGCGTCGCTTTTTTTACCGGCGATATGCTGGCCCTTGAACGATCTTTCGGCAGGATAGCTAACGAGCTGCGAACACAGTATTTGATCACCTACCGGCCCACTAATGATCGTTATGACGGCAGTTATCGCAAGGTTGAAGTAAAACTGGTTAATGGCAACGAAAAATTCCGGTTGCGCACCAAACGAGGGTATAAGGCCGTGACCGATAGCGTCGCGCCAAGGTGAACATGAAAACGCGAAACGTTCGAAGATTGGTTGTATTCAACGCCGTGGTGGTAATCGCCCTGGGCGTTGGTTTTACTCGAATGTCACTCGTGCAGAATGACGTTTCGCGGGCACAAGCGAGAAACGATCTTGCTCTACCAAGTCCAACTCCTCCGAAGAAGGAAGACGAAGTTACGCTCAATTCAGACGACGTGATCCGAGTTGAAACTAATCTCACTAATGTCTTTTTCACCGCCGCCGATAAACAAAAGCGATTTGTGAGCACGCTAAAACGCGAGGACGTGCGCATCCTCGAAGACGGCGTACCCCAGGAGATCTTCGCTTTTCAACCTAATAGTGATTTGCCGCTCTCTCTCGCGATTCTGATCGATTGCAGTGGATCCGAGGAGCGTACTTTGCCGGAAGAGAAAGCCGCTGCCCGCTCATTCCTGGAATCGGTTCTGCGTCCCGAAAAAGACGAAGCGGCGATCGTTTCATTTACTGGCGAAGTTACGCTGGAACAGGGACTCACCGGCAATATCGGGCGTTTGCGCCGCGCGATCGATGATGTGCGGTTTGTCCCGCCGTCGGGTTACATTGGCGGGGGCGTTGTTGTCGGGGGAACGCCGCCTATTTCGGGCACGCGACAGGTACTGGCTGGTTCGACGGCGATTTGGGACGCCATTTGGGCCACGTCAAACGAGCTGCTCTCAGCGAGCGCCGAACATACGCGCCGGGCGATTATTCTATTGACCGATGGGGAAGACACCATCAGTCAGGTGCGCATGCAGGAGGCTATCAACCGCGCCCTGAAAGCCGACGCCCTCATCTACGCTATTGGCATTGGCGATCGGTATGAGTTTGGAATCAACGAAGGAGCGCTCAAGAAACTGACCGAACAGACCGGCGGCCGCGCCTTCTTCCCCAGCAACGAGCGAGACTTGACCAGCGCTTTCGCCCAAATTGAACGGGACCTCAGAGAGCGTTATCTGATTGCGTATTCATCCACAAACAAGCTGCGGGACGGGTCTTACCGTAAAGTCAGCATCGAAATCGTTAATCCCATCACTCGCAAAGAGAACCTTAAGCTAAACTATCGGCCCGGGTATTTCGCCAAGACAGCCGTGCCAGAAGCCTCGCCAACCACGAAAAAGCCTTGATTTCCCCTTGATTTAAGTGGTGACAAGCCAGATTTGTCTCTGATATACTCTGTTGAACTCGTGACCGAGAGGTCGGAGTTCTGATTAGTCTCGCCGAGATCTTGTTCCTCCATTTCGGGATCTCGATTCCATCCTTCGGTTGCGTACCTTTCAATGAATAGATTTGCGGAGAATCCTGCGACAGTGCTGATCGTTAACGACGATCAGGTGCAACTAGATCTGTTGCGGGACCTTCTGGAGCCTGAAGGCTACCGAACATTTGTCGCTCTCAATGGGCATCGCGCTCTTGAGATTACGGCCGCCGTGCGGATGGACATCATCATCAGCGATGTAGTGATGCCCGGGATGAGCGGAATGGAACTGTGCCGCCGGCTGAAAAAAGACTCGCACACTTCGGGCATTCCGATGCTGTTGGTAAGCGCGATTCGCAAAGAAGACGCCGCCATGTTGGAAGGCTTTGAGGCCGGCGCTGATGAGTACCTGGAAATTCCTTTCCGTCATGAGGAGTTGCTGATCAAAGTTGCTCGCCTTGCGGAGCGCCACCGCGTCGAACGCCGTTACCGCGACATCGTCGAACAAGCCGCGGACATCATCTACACACGAGACATGGACGGATGCATCAGGAGCATCAATGAAGCTGGAGCACGGTTCTTTGGTCGTCCGGCGTTTGAATTGATCGGTCAACCGCTGAGCGTGTTAATTGGCGAAGAAGCTGCCGCGCGGGACATCGCCGCAATGAAGGAGGTCAAGTCCTTCGAGCCTATTCGTTTTACAGATTGTCTGAAGGACGCTTTGGGTGAGCTGCGGCATCTCGAAGGCATCGTTACGCTGGATCGTGACTCGCACGGCGAGTATGTCGGGGTACGCGGTGTGGTCCGCGATGTCTCTGAGCGACGCCGGGCAGAGATGGCACTGGAAAGACAGAACGAAGAGTATCGCCTCTTGTTCGATTCGAATCCCTGTCCGATGTATGTGTGCGACCAGAACACCCTCGCATTTCTGGCGGTCAATCAGGCAGCAATTGATCATTATGGTTACTCGCTCAAAGAATTCCTGAATATGACAGCTCTGGAGATTCGTCCCGCGGAAGATGTGCCCGCGTTGCTCGCGTATGTTTCGGACAATCCGCACGGTCGGCATTGCGTTGGCACCTGGAAGCACAAAAAGAAAGACGGCTCAATAATCGACGTTGATGTTAACTGGCACAAATTGGATTTTGCCGGCCGGCCCGCATACCTGGTAATGGCGAATGATGTGACCGAGAAAAAGCGGGCCGAGGTTGCCGTGTTTGAGAGTGAGGAGCGTTACCGTGAATTGTTCGAAAACGCCAACGACATCATTTACACGCACGACCTGAAAGGTAACTTCACGTCACTTAACAAGACCGGCGAACGTGTAACCGGCTACCGCCGAGATGAAGCGTTGCAGATGAACATCGCCGATGTGCTCGCCGGCGAATCGGTGGAAATCGCGCGCCAGATGCTGCTGCTGAAATCGGAGGCAAGGATTTCTACAGTTTATGAACTGGAAATTATCGCCAAAGATGGCCGCCGGGTTCAGCTGGAAGTCAGTACGCGTTTGATCTACGTGGGCGGCAAACCGGTAGGTGTTCAGGGCATTGCTCGTGACATCAGCGACCGCAAGACATCCGAACGGGCATTGTCCCAACAAGCCGAGCGGGCCGCGTTGATCAATCGCATCTCGCAGGCGGTTCGCCGCACCCTGGACGTTTCTGAAGTATTTCAGACGGCTGTTCATGAATTGGGGCGCCATCTTGGGGTCGATCGCTGCTCGCTGTACATGAAAGATGAAAATGCCGGGCGGGTCACCAACGCAGCCGAATTCCATGTTTCCGACGTTGAACCAGCCGGGACAGATTTTGAGTTGCCGCGAGTCAAAAGCCTCACCGAATCGATGGAAAAGCACGGAGTGATGGCGTTTGACGACATCGCCGGAGACGAACGAAGTCGCGGGCTTTACGATGGGGTCGTAAAGCGAGATGTGAAATCAATCATGTACGTCGGTGTCACGGTGGGAACCGAATTGTTGGGGGCATTTGCGCTGTCGACGACAAAGCAGATACGCCATTGGAGTGAAGCGGACATCGAAGTTGCCAGGGCTGCGGCAGATCAAACCGGCATCGCAATTCGCCAGGCCCGTCTTTATCAAAAGGCAGAGACCACTTCGATGCGCGAGGCTCTGGTGAACAAACTCGGCAATGCCATTCGCGCATCGCTGAGTCTGACATCTGTATTGAATACGGCAACCAGAGAACTTGGCTCAGCGCTTTCTGCTTCGGGCGTGGAAGTTCGTCTTTACAATCCGAACGGCGACCAATCCGCCGCGCGCGGAAAATACGTTGCGGATGGCGCCCGGGATGTTAGTCAGTTCGACGCGCTTTACGACAATCTGCTGCGCGAGCGATTCCTGACATCTCAATCGCCCGTGGTAATTCGTGATGCTCAGGCGTACGCCGAGGGTTCGGTGGAATTCGCGAGATGTGTGCGCGAACGCGCGATGGCGGCCGGAATTCGATCGCAGATCGACTATCCCTTAACTGTAAATGGCGAGTTTCGCGCGGTCATCTCAATTCATCAGACTGATGCCATCCGTCGTTGGTCGGAAGACGAGATGCTGCTGGTCGAAGCAGTGGCTTCACAACTCGCGACCGGTATTGCGCAAGCCGAGCTCTTTGAAATGGTCGCGCGGGCCAAGAAGGAGTGGGAGTCGACCTTTGACGCGATGTCAGACGGTATTTTCATTTTTGATAAGGACGGCAGACTGGTACGAGTAAATCGCGCCGGCGCGGCGATGGACAATGCACCGCCGGAGTCGCTCCTCGGAAAGAAATGCTGCAACATCCTGCGCGCCAGCTCGGATGACGCGGCGTGCATCGTCGAAGAATCGTTGCGGCAGTCAAAGAGTATCAACGTCGAGATCATTCCACAGCACTTGAATCGGCCCGTCCTGGTAACGGTCGAGCCCGTTTTGGACGAGCGAAGTCAAACAATCGGTGCGGTCTGCACGGCGCGAGATCTATCTGAGTTGCGAAAAGTCGAGGCCGTAGCGCGGGAACGACAATCGTTGCTGAAGAACATCATGGAGAGCGCGCGCGAAGCAATCTATGCGTTGGATCCCGAAGGCCGGTACAAGTGGTGCAACCAGGCACTGCTGGATATGACTGGCTATAAACTCGAAGAGATTATTGGCCACAGTTACCTTGAGCGCACCCACAAGGGGGATCGGGACATGCGGCGCGAGAAATTTGCCGAGGCGCTTCGCGGCGAACCGCTCAGTTTTGAATCGCGGTATGTCGCGCGCGACGGCAGTGTCAGGTTTGCGCTGGTGAACTCCGCCCCCATCATCGTTGACGGTCAGACCACCGGAGTCCTGGGCATCGCGCACGACATTACCGAGCAAAAACAGGAACGCGAACGCGCAGCGCGCGCAGACAAACTGCGTGCTTTGGGCCAGCTGGCCTCAGGCGTGGCCCACGATTTCAATAATTCGCTGGCCGCCATCCTGGGCCGGGCGCAATTGATCTTACGACGGGTGCAGGATGAAGAGTTGATTCGCAGTCTGGGCATTATCGTGACGGCTGCTGAAGACGCTGCCGCCACAGTTCGACGTATACAAACGTTTGCGCGCAAGTCGTTGGGCGTAGAACAGGAGCTACTCGAACTTGGTAGTCTCTTGCGAGACGCGATTGAAATAACCCGTACGCGGTGGGAGAACGAAGCGCGCGCCGGAGGGCTGAACATTGATGTTACCCTGAGTGCGGAGGACGATTTGCTCACTCTTGGGAACGCGTCCGAATTGCGCGAAGTGTTCGTGAACCTAATCGTTAATGCGGTTGATGCAATGCCGTACGGCGGCAGTCTGAAGATTTGCTGCAAGCGAAATGGCAGCCGATTGCGACTTCGATTCGCAGATACCGGCACGGGTATGAAGGATGACGTGCGCGAGAAAATTTTTGAACCTTTCTATACCACCAAAGGCGTTCATGGCACTGGTCTAGGGCTGGCGGTGAGTTACGGAATTATCGAGCGTCATGATGGAATGATCATGGTTGAATCTGAACTTGGTAAGGGCACCACGTTCCATATTGACCTTCCCGTGGCTGAAAATTGCGTCGCAATTCAGAGCGAGGCGCAAACACTTGAACAGACCGATTCGCTTTCGATTCTGGTAATCGACGATGAACGATTTGTCCGAGAAACCCTGGGCGAGATGCTCGCCGATCTTAAACACCGCGTGGTCACAGCCGATAGCGGTCGCGCAGGTCTCGAAAAAATTAGCGCCCAGAAATTCGATGTTGTGTTCACCGACCTGGCGATGCCGGAAATGGATGGCTGGGAGACTGCGCGCGAAATCCGAAAACGTTTTCCTGAATTGCCCGTTGTCCTGGTCACGGGTTATGGTGCGACCGCCCAGCCTCCGTCGGGAGAGCTGGATTTAGTGGCAGGAATCATTGGTAAGCCCTTTGATTTTGATCAGGTCACCGCCACTTTGGTCAGGCTTTGTGGTCGATCCGAAAACGTGACGGAGGAACCGGAAGCGATCCTGGCAGGTTAGTAGTCATCTCGGGCAAGGCGTCACGGAAACCCTAAATCCCCTTTGACGCCCATCCCAAATCAATCTTCCGCCCAGCTGATCATTTAGATGATTCAGATTTGCGGCTACTAATATCAAAGCTGATTGTAAAGCTTTTATTCAATCGTGCCCGCGAGCGGTTTGAGTTTCCTGGGCTGCCAATCCCAATGAATTGAAACGGGCATTGAAATTCCGGGGAATCTGGTGAGGGTTGAGGCTTTCCGACGATTACGCCGATGGCTTTCCTTTGGTTTGTCTCATCGAAATAATATAGTTGCCGAGTGGCTATTATTTCTCCGATGATTCGTACGTTCATAGCGCGCTCCCATTTGGCTGAAGCATTCCATCGCAAGTTTCGCCTGGTATTAAGAGAATCACGCTACATTAGTCCGAGTTAATCATCTCGCCGGGGCATGAATACGGGTGGGGATGATCCATGTTTGCGTTTCCGGTTTGAACTCGCCTACGTCAAT
>DATISD010000335.1:0-3007 GCA_035469005.1 Pyrinomonadaceae bacterium
GGTCTCGTAGTTCTGCGTCAGGCCACCAGTGGTTTCAGCGCAAACGTTTCGCTTTCATTCAACAATCTAACGAGTTCAGAAACATCCGCCCATTTACATGGTCCCGCGCTGGCCGGGTCAAACGCACCGGTAATTGCGACATTGCCGAACGGACAAGTCGTCAATTTCCCAATCACGTTAACTGCGGCGCAGGCCAATGATTTGTCCGGCGGGCTCCTCTATGTTGACGTGCACACGGCGAATTCACCGGACGGCGAGATTCGGGCCCAGTTACCCAGAAATCTTCTGATCCGGGACATGCTGGTGACGCGGCTCGATGACGGAACGATCACCCGGGCCCAGGCGCTGCGATTGATCGCTGAATCCGAGTTTCTGAAACAGAATGAATTCAATCGCGCATTCGTATTAATGGAGTACTTCGGATATCTGCGGCGAGATCCGGACACCGCCGGATATAACTTCTGGCTGACTAAGCTGAACCAGTTCAACGGCAACTACATCAACGCTGAGATGGTGAAGGCGTTTCTGTCGTCGATCGAGTATCGGCAAAGGTTTGGACCGTGACCCGCGGGCGAATCAGGAAGCTTTCAGATAAAGTTTGCTGCACCTGTAATCAATAACCGCTGAGGTGCTTTTCAAAATGTCCGCACCAAGCACGCCGTCACAAAATTCTTCGCCTTTCATCTGGACAATCATATTGATGTAGGAGAAATCGACCAGCCAGGTTTGAAAATTTGTCAGATGTAACGAGCCAATATCCAGGGTTTTCAATTTGCTTAATGCCTTTGTCTTCTTCGGGACGGCGAAACTCACAGCCACTTTTTCAACCCTGCCGGATGTTAGCCCCAGGCGGTCTGCGGAACTTTCGGCAATACAGGTCCGCGACGCGCCTGTGTCGACGATCAAGACAACATTCTCACCGTTTACTCTGGCGTGGACCACAATATGATTCACACGTGTAAAGGTGAAAGGAAGCTCGATATAACCAAGTGATTTCAAATAGCCGGGAAGATTCATGGGCGCATTCCTAAAAGTTTAGCTGCAAGCGGACATCGAACGCGATTTGGTTATCAGGCGTTCGGAACTTAAGATGCGTAATGCGAGCAAGCTTTCAGATCGGCTCGTCAGACTATGACGCGCTGCGGCGCTCCGAAGCCTGCGACAATCGCGCTACGCGCCTCCGCTAAGACGAACAACCTTGAGTTTGTAAGCTTCCTGGCCACATTCAATCTCCATCTTCACGAAAGGCAAGCAACGAACGTAAAGTATTATGCGGAACGCTTTCGCATAAGCCTCTTATAACGCGACTTATAGGTTCTGCCAATAGTCATGAGCGGACTTACACTCGCGGCTTGCGAGGGCAGCATGGTTCACGTCTCCGGAACATGTGCAGTAAGATAGGGGTCTAAAGCGCAAGTGATGAGTCATAAGTGATGAGGGATCGTTATGCCGACAGAACACAGCATTCCTGAAGACAAGTCGTCGCGCACGATAATTATCGTCGTCGCTGTTATCGCGGCGGTGGCGATTGGTGGATTCTTTTATCTCCTATTGCGAAAGAGTGTGGCTACCGGGCCGCCGCCGACTTTGCAGGGGGCAATTCGTCAGGGCTCGCCCGATTGGGAGAAGTACGTCAAGCTGATTCCCCTCGACGATCCCGAAGCTGACGAAGCGAAGCGCGCCCTGGGCGATACGGTGATGACTCTGCACACGACGGCGCGAAACTTCACCGGCCGCACAATCACGGGCCTGGAAATTCGCGGTTCAGTGGTCGACTCTGACGGCAAACCGGTGAAACAGAGAACTCTCGTCGTAATTCCCGGCCGCCAACCGGAACTGGATCCGCTAAAGACGATGCGCGTGTCGATTATGATTGACGGCTTTAGCGACAGTGACAATCGCGCGAACATCAAGATGGAAGTGAGTGGGTTTATCTTACGGTGAGTAGCGCAAGCTATCTGCTTGCGCTACAAGCGCGACGCGAGATAGCCCTCCCTCACGGTCGGGCTTCTGACACACTCGCAAGTTAACCGCTACAGGAATAACTCCTCCAGAGACTGTCTCACCGGCTGGACTGAGACCAACTTGCCATTCACGCTTCGCAAAGCGGCGATCACGGCGTCGACTTCTTTTTCATCAGTAATTTGAATCCGCAAGCCGCTCGGTGTCGTTGTCACTTGGGCATCGATTGAGAGGTTCTTTCTTAGAGCTTCAGCGTCGGCGTCGGTCGCGATGACTTCGATAAGGCTGGTTTCGCTCGCTCGTAATTCATTCAGCGAGCGCGCGTGAGCCAGCCGCCCGCCTTTCAAAATTGCGACGCTGTCGCACAAGACTTCAATGTCGGAAAGGATGTGCGAGCACATGAATACGGTCTTGCCTTCGTCACGCAGTGCGGCGATCAGGTCGCGCACTTCGCGGCGCCCGACCGGATCCAGACCGCTCATTGGCTCATCAAGAAAAACTATTTCGGGATCGTTAACGATGGCCTGCGCCAGTCCGACGCGTTGCAGCATGCCTTTCGAAAACTTGCGAAGTTGGCGGTCCCAACTCTTCTTTTCGAGATTGACGCGAGTCAGAAGGCTCTCGGTGCGGCTTTCGCGGCTTGATCGATTCGCGCCGCACAGCTCGCCGCAATAATTCAAGAACTCACGGGCCGTGAGATAGTCGTAAAAGTAAGGAGCTTCGGGAAGGTAACCGATGCGCCCGTGCATCGAGATGTCGCTGATGTCGTGGCCGAGAATGCGGGCCGTGCCGACCGTGGGAAAGATCAGCCGCATCAGGAGCTTCAGCGTCGTCGTCTTGCCTGCGCCGTTGGCGCCCAGAAACCCAAAGATTTGGCCCGGTTCGACGGTTAATGACAAACCATCGAGCGCGCGGGTCTTACGCTTACGCGCAAAACCGGTTTCGTAATCTTTGGTAAGATTTTCGATTTCGATTATCGGCATAAGAAAGAATCGGGTGATGATCCTCCTGTGCACCCATCACTTATTTCAAAGGCACCTTCGTA
>DATISD010000336.1:0-4784 GCA_035469005.1 Pyrinomonadaceae bacterium
CCCAAGCCTGGGCTGAAGGACTGAACGCCATCGGCGTAATGAATGAGATGTTGATGAGCCAAGTATGTCATTACCCTATCAAGGCCGGGATCTGCGCCGGCAACACCAACATCGTCGCGTCAGCGACGGCTGAAACGCCTACTCAATCGTCGCTAACGCGACGTCACCAGGCTCGCCTCTTCAATCCCGGCCTTCAAAGGCCGGGCTAAATTCAGCCATCGCTCTGCGACGAAGCAAAACTTATTAACAAGGGCTAATCGACCTTTTGAGCAAAGCCGCAAAGCCTGACTAAAGTCGGTACTCTGAGCACCCTTTAGCGACGGCTCAGTCTTGCCTCAGCCACTCTTTTCCTGCCGGACACATTTCCAGGAAGTTGCAGGTCCGGCAATGAGTGGCCGGCAGCGGGGGAAACTGGTCCGCATCGAGCGTGCCCTCAAGCAGAGCGATCGTCCTCATCGCTTCATCAATACTGTCGGCACAGATGGTCTCG
Organism: Pyrinomonadaceae bacterium; assembly: GCA_035469005.1. Classification (GTDB taxonomy): domain Bacteria; phylum Acidobacteriota; class Blastocatellia; order Pyrinomonadales; family Pyrinomonadaceae; genus UBA11740. The sequence continues at coordinate 491 of DATISD010000336.1, forward strand.
CTAAGTAAGGAAGCGGGCACGCTGAATTCGATCTTCGGATCGATGAAGTGAAGCGTCGCGCGAAGCGACTGAATGCGGACATCGGGCAGCAATTCGCGCAGGGCGAGCGCGTAACCCTGCATCTGCAGCCGATAATCATTTGCGACCCTAGCGACTTGGTCCTCGATTGAAGCGTCCGGGGCATCAGTTTCGACGGAAACTATCTCCTCAGTTACGACCTCGTCAGCAACTGATTCAAAGTTGAGCAAGCCCTGGCCAGTCGCGTTGGCTGGGTTGTTGGCGTGGACTTTGACTTGAGCGGCGCGCGCAGCTACTGCGGTGCGAATTTGTGTTTGGGTGCGTCTGGCCGGCATCGAAAACCGGTTAGTCTTGAAATCGATGATTTCGACGTCAACCCCTTCGCCATTCGCCGCCGGGGTAATCAAAAGCTTGTCGATGGTGCCGGTGAGAATTCCGTTGGGCCGGCGCAAGCGAAATCGCAATTCGCTCCAAAGACCGGGAGCAGATTGCGCGTGAGGCACAGACTTTAGTCTGGGACTTTCAATCGTATCTTCACCGGCTGGTGCCATTAACGCTGCCGCTGACACGCGCCGGAATACATCGCTCGACAGGTAATTCTCGGCGAGAGGCATCAGAGCCCGCACCGCTTCTGCTTTGTTGATATCAAAAGTGCGGCCTACTAACTCCGCCTGTCGCTGAGCCAGGATATCGTCGAAGCTCGCAGTCAAACGAGCTTCGACGTTTTCTCCCGTCCGAAACGTTTCGCAAAAGCGGTGAATGACGGCGCCTTTCAAGGTCGCGGTGAGATTGGCCGGCGGCTCCGGAGCTTCGGCGTCGTTCCAAACGGCGCGCTCTTCCTTGCCGGGCGTTCGCAGCATCCGTTCAAAATAATATTGGCGCGCGCAACGCTGAAAATTGATTAGCTGAGTTACGGTAAAGCGCCGCAGGGCTTTTCCGTACTCAGCCGTGATGGGCTGCAGCAACGGAAGCGTTTCTTCCAGCGTCTGAGCAGGGTCAAGCGTTTCCGGCGATTCCGTTCGGGCGAGTGGCCGAGTAAAGGAAGAAGCCTGCGACTCGCGGTCGATCGTAATTTGAATTTGCGCCTCATCGGTGAGGGTCATGAGACCGCCTGGAGCATGCTCTTCCAAATCCAGCGCTCGCCAGATCCACGCCAACCATTGCTCACGATCCGTTTTGGTTAGGTTCTCCAAACTCTTCCGATCAATCGCGCCGGACAAAATTAAGAAATCTTCGGCCCGGGTGGCGGCGACGTAAAGCAGACGCATGCTCTCAAACTCTTCACGCCAGCGGTTGCGCTGGCCCAGTTCATTGAACAGTGCTCCACGCACCGAACGGCCGCGTCCGTCAGGAACGCGTACCGTCATTCCCTTATGTCGATCGAGAATGAAGGCAGCTTCGCGCCGGTTCGGTTCGCGATGAAGATCGGGAATAATGACGACAGGGAACTCGAGGCCCTTCGCCTGGTGAATAGTCATCAAGCGAACGACGTTGGCCGCCTCGTCCATCTGGCCTTCACCCTCGCGGCCGCCAATCGCTTCAAACTCTTCGACGTAATGAACAAAGTCGCGAATCAGGTGCCCTGACTTTTCAAATTGCTCGGCCAGGCGAAAGAGTTTTTCAACATTGGCGACGCGCTGGGCGCCATCAAAATTGGCCGCGATTATTGGCAGGAATTCGGAAGAAGCGACAGCGTAACGAAGTAAATCCGCAATTCCGTAGCGATTGCGCCGGTCAATCATCGACTCGATCCAGGCGGCGATGCGATCCAGGGCTGCCTGATCATCTTCATCGATGAACTCGATCTCACGATGACGACGAACGGCGCGCAATAAATTCCGGCGGTGCAGTTTTGTCGAGGATTTGTCACCTTCAATCCACGGCGCGCACCGCAGGGCTAGCAAAGCATTATCCGAAATTCCGCCCAGCGGTGAGCGCAGGATTGCTGCCAGCGCCAACTCGTCCGTGGTGTTGTCGAGAAACCGAAGCAGTTGAATCAAATCGGTTATCTCTTCGCGTTGATAGAACCCCTTGCCCTGAACGGTCAGATAAGGAATCCCCGCGCGTCGCAAAGCGCTTTCGTATGTCCACACGCCCGTGAACGCTCGCAGGAGGATCGCGATGTCTTTGTAGTTGAAGTGTGGTGCGCAGGCCTCCGGCCAGCTCTTATCGCTCCCCCCACAAAAGTCTGGGCCACCAACCAGCGCGCTGATTCGCGCGGTGACTTGTTCAGCGTCCCGTTCCTGTGCTGCCAGCGAACTGCTGCGAAATACTGGTTCCGAGTCGTTGGCGGACGCTGTTTCGTCAGGCAAAACTCCGACCATAAATTCAACGTGCGGCGGATTATGCTCAATACCGCGCTGCGGAATGCTGGGTTCGTGCATGACATACCCAAGCTGGTTCAAAGCATCATGGGGCACATCTGCGCGCGGCTCGAATATCTTCGCGAAGAGGAAATTGAGCGAGTCTATCAGCGGCTTCTGGCTGCGAAAATTCAGGTGCAGTGGTTGCTTCGTGCCGCCGGCATTTTCGATGGCTGTGGTCATCTCAGTGAAGACGTCGACGTCCGCGCCGCGGAAACCGTAGATCGATTGCTTGCGATCTCCGACGATGAAAAGGTTTGTGCCGCGAACCAGCGCCAGCTTTGTCATCAGATCCCGCTGCAAACCATTTGTGTCCTGAAATTCATCGACCAGAAAGTATTTATAGCGTTCAGACACCCGCGCCAGCACCTCAGGATAATCGAGCAGCCGCAGCGCCCGCAGTTGCAGGTCGTCAAAATCCAGCACCGATAGTCTTTGCTTTTCCGCGTCCAGCCGGCGGTCAATTTCGTGCAGCAGTTTCAGTACGGCGAGGGAATATTCCTTGGCCAGCAAATCGAACCCTATCGCCGGCAGCGTTCCGCGCAGACAATCGTTAACGCCAGGATTGTCGCCCCAAAGCAATTCATCAATTCGTTCGATCGCCGGATGGCTTCGCTTTTGCGGACGAGCGTCCCAGAAGTCTTCGATTGCCTGAGTGTAGCGCGCAATAGTTTTTTCTGTCGGCGGTTGGGCCAGGGTCAGGCGCAAGGCCGGCCATTCCTGCGCTGCCCTGGCGCGCTTTTCTTCGGCCGCTTTGGTCAGACGCCCTGCGGACAGCAACTCGCCCATGCGCGCGTCAAGATCTTTGAGCGCTCGCGCGTAACCCAACTTGGTTGAATGATTCGCCGCGGTAAGTTTCTCGATCGTTTCGATTGACAATCCTTCACCGCGATATTTGCGATGAAGTTCGACCAGTGCTGTTGCGAGCGCCGCCCGGCCCGTGCCCTGAGTAAACTGCAGGATTGTTTCGTTGCCGTGATGAATGGCATCGGCGAGTGCTTCTTCGACAACGGATTCCAAAAGCATCGCGGCTTGATGCTCGTCCAACAGCACAAATTGCGGATCGATGTTGGCTTCGACTGGGAACTCGTGCAGCAGTCGCGAACAAAATCCGTGAATCGTGGTGATGACTGCGCCTTCGAGCGTGCGTTTATGACGCAGCCAGGTTTGTCGCTCGCGGTCAGGCGAATCGCGCAACAACCCGTCGATTCGATCGCGAACACGCTGCCGCATTTCGTTCGCCGCGCGATTGGTGAAAGTGATCGCGACAATGTTATCGACGGAAACTTTCTTTGCGCGCAGAATTTCCAGATAGCGTTCGACCAGGACGAAAGTTTTGCCGGCGCCCGGTCCGGCAGTAACCGACAGATGCTGGTCAAGCGTGTGCGCGGCGGTTTTCTGTTCGGGCTTTAGTTCGCGCGGTTGGGCATTATCGGACTGCATAAGGCAGATTTCGTCGTGAATCTACCTTTGCGTACCGCCGGCCGAGAGTCAAGCGTCCAGCAAAGGCTTGAAGGAGTCCGTCGGAAAAGTGTCGTGGGCACGAAATGTCTATAGACCAAGAGCACCTTTCTTTTCACACCTATGACTAACCATAGGCTGACGCGCCACGCGGAAGGTGAACCTTAAGACAGTTGTTTGTCGCAGAATGCCCAGTCGCCCAACCTAAGTGCAAAGCAAATTACGAGGGGAATCCCATACGGCGCATCAATTCTTGGAAACGTGGATCTGAGCGTAGGCTGTCCCATCTTGGTTCCATCTTGATCCATTGCATTTGAAATGCGCGCTCCGTGTACCCCTTGTCGAGCCAGGCAAGAGCCTGGTCCTTCTCGCCCAAACCCGCATAGATTAGGGCAATGCTCGGCGCGGGCAAATATTCTTGTTCGGAGGTTCGCTTGAGTTCGTCGAGCACC
>DATISD010000337.1:0-5777 GCA_035469005.1 Pyrinomonadaceae bacterium
GAAATTGCCGGCCTTTGCTCAGCTAAACCAGCAAAGCTCCGGGATCTCGAGTCCGACCTGTCACAAGCTGAAAAGCTCACTAAGCTTGCGGCCAGGATTAGGAGAGCGGTGAATTTCATGACCTACCTCCGAGAAATAGTTTGTGGTTAGAACGCAAACGAAATACATACTTGCGTCCTTGGACACCGGCTATTGCTCTTCGGGTTCCGTTTCTTTCCCTTCCGGCTTTTTAATCCCAAATTTCTCCAGACGGTACTGCAACGTGCGGAAGGTCAGACCCAGCAGTTTGGCCGCTTTCGTGATGTTGTAATCGGTCTGATCCATTGCTTGCAGGATCAGATTCTTCTCGACTTCTTCAAAGTTGATCCCTTCGGCGGGCAGTTTGAATCCACCGGTTATGGCCGTCTGAGATTCCTGCCGAACTTCCGAAGGCAAATCGTCCGGCGTTATCAGGTCGCCTTCGCACAAAAGGATTGCACGCTCAATCGCTGACTCGAGTTGGCGGACGTTCCCGGGCCAGCCGTAATCGTGCAACATCCGTTTCGTTTCACTCGTCAAGCCTCTGACCAGGCGCGACGTGTTCCTGGTATGCTTCTTCAGAAAAAAATCGATGAGTACCGGGATGTCTTCGCGGCGCTCGCGCAGCGGTGGCACATCGATCGACAGCACGTTGATGCGATAGTAAAGGTCGTCGCGGAAACGTCCGTCCGCGACCATCGCGCGCAGGTCGCGATTGGTGGCCGCAACTACGCGGACGTCGATGGGAATTTCATAGGTGCCGCCCACGCGACGAATACGGCGCTCCTGCAAGGCGCGCAAAAGTTTGGCCTGCATGCTGACATCGAGCTCAGCGATTTCGTCGAGAAAGAGCGTGCCGCGATCGGCGACTTCGAACAGACCTTTCTTGTCGGCGTGCGCGCCGGTGAACGAACCTTTTTCGTGACCGAATAACTCTGATTCAAGCAGGTTTTCGTTGATGGCCGCACAATTCACGGCCTGGAACATCTCCGAGTTGCGCGGCGATTGATTGTGGATCGCGCGCGCGATCAATTCCTTTCCGGTGCCCGATTCACCCCGGATCAAAACTGTCGAGCTCGATCGGGCGACCTTCAGAATCATCTTCTTGACGGCTTCCATCTTCGGCGAAGCCGAAATGATCTCAACGTCGATTTTATCCAGCGTGCCGAGCGCGCGCTTGATTGTCTCCAGCAGACGCTCGCGATCGAAAGGTTTTTGCAGATAGTCGAACGCGCCGCGACGCAAAGCCTCTTTGGCGGAATCAATAGTTCCATGCGCGGTCAACAAGATAACGATGATGGAAGAATCCAGCCCGAGCAGTTGTTGCAGCAGCTCGATGCCGTCCATCCCGGTCATCTTGAGATCGGTCAGGGCGAGATCGAAACTACGATCCTTGGCGAACTTCATCGCAGCCTCGCCGGAGGCGGCCGAGGTCACGTCGTATCCGGCGCTGGTCAGGATCTCCTGCAGGATGTCGCGTTGTGGTTTGTCGTCGTCGACTACGAGTATGGTTTTTCGTGGCATGATTAATTTTTTCAGTCGTGTCAGAACGCTGCGCCGCAGCTAAAGGTTTGACTGGAGCGCAACCGTCCCGGTTGCGGCATTGCCTTAGCGACGCTGAAGGCAAGCGAGGACGCTTGCGCTCCAGTCTGACTATCCGGTCGCTACGCTCCCGGCCCCGACGCAGGCAGCGTAATCGTGAACGTGGTTCCTTCTCCAACTTTCGATCTTACCGCAATCGTTCCTTGATGATCGTTGACTGCTTTCTTGACGATCGCCAGGCCCAGCCCGGTTCCCGTTTCCTTGGATGAATAATAAGGCTCGAAGACTTTTGAAATATCTTCGGGCGCAATTCCGCGGCCGGAGTCCGTAACGTCGATGCGAGCGCGCCGGCCTTCGTCTTCGCTCGACAGGCTGATTTCGACGGTGCCTCCCGTGCCGTCCATCGCCTGCAATCCGTTAATAATCAAATTCGTGAGCGCCGAATGCAACGAATCGGGATCGGCGATAACGGCGGGAACTGTCCCTTTCGTGGTGACAGTTGCTTTAACGCCGGTTTCGCCCATCTGTACCTCAAAGATGCGCAGCGCGTCACGGGCGAGCGTTTCGAGATCGAGCGGCTCAGGATTCAATTTTGGCGGACGGGAATAGTTGAGAAACTCGGTGATGCGGTCGTTAATGCGCGCAACTTCCGACTTTAGTTGTTTGGTCAAGCTGTCGAACTTTTCCTGCTTTTCCGGATCATCAGGCGGAAACGTCACCCGCAGGTGATCGAGTGTTAGATTGATGTAATTCAGCGGGTTGCGAATCTCGTGCGCGATTGCCGACGCCAGGCGGCTGACAACGATCGCTTTCTCGGCATTATAAAGTTGGGCTTCGAGTTCCCGCGTGCGCCCCAGTTTGACCGTCATCTCGTTGAAGAGTTCGGTTAGTTCGCCCATCTCGTCCTGGCGTTTCTTATCCGGAACGCGATAAGAAAAATCACCGGCTGCGATTCGGCGCGCGGCAATTGACAGAGATTTAATGGGACGCGTAAATCGCCATACGACCAGACCGGTCAGGCAAGTCGTGACCAAAAGCACCGCCAACGTATAAAGCAAAGACTCACGTGCCTGGCGGTTTAAGACCGTCATCATGCTATTAGCCGATGCGAGCACCACGATGACATAGCGGGTGCCGTCTGTGGTGGCCACCGGAAAATAGAACGCGCCCGGATCGTTAGCCGCGGTGAAATGACCGATGTTCATGCCCTCAGGCAACTGGGTGTTATCAGAGGGCAGTTCCACCGCGCTGCGCAACGGCGGCAGCGAGATATCTTTCACCTTCACATAACGAATCGATTTGTCCGGGTTGAACTGGGGAACTTGATCCTTGTCGAGGCTGTCTTTGATGTTGCCTTGTTCGTCGACGATCAAGACGTTTTTTACCCGCTCCGCCTGCTGACCAAGCAGCGCCGGATTAACCTGGTCGCGCATCTGATCAAGGTACAGACCGCTCGAAAGGCTGTTCACACCCAGCGCAACACCCGCCATTACGGCGCGCTGTTGCCGCGCGATGAATTGCGTATTACTGCGCACCGAGCTCTGACTCACGTAGTATTGAACGCTGAGGGTTAACACCAGCAGCGCTGCCAGCAACAGCAGCAAGCGAACTCGGAAGCTGTTTAAGAATCTCGACAAGGCCAATCGCAACAGCAAAAAGCGAGCCAGTCATTCTCATAAGAATGGCTGATTTTCGTGTTGCTGTTTCGTTATAGCCGATGTTATAGTTGGCTCGGCCTCAAAGCAAACCCGATTGAGGCTGCCCACGGGAAGCTGGTCCCGCCTCATATTTGGCAGGTGGTGGAATTTAAACTCGGGAAGTTTTTGATCGCCGGAATAAAGGCACCCTTAAGAGTTTCTTAAGCTTACAAGGACGAATAGGCGCGTCGCCCCTCGACGCAAAATCAAAGCACGAGAGTTTTTATCGTTCCGCCTCGGTAGCATCGGTTTTAATTTTTTCGAGGGAGTTGCCAATGAAACTAAATCGTTCCCCCAGGGTCGCATTCATAACTTTTAATCTTCTCCTCGTTCTCCTCCTTATCGGTTCAACCTCATTCGAAACGCAAGCAGCTTCGAAGCACGCTCGGGGGCGAGCTGCTTCCAAGAAAGCTTCAAAGAATTCAGCCCGCGCCGGAAAACGTTCTCGCGGGGGTCGTGGGAAAGTTGCCCGCGCCAGCCGTCGCGGCGGCCGCATGTCCAAGCGTGAGCTCCGAGCCGAACGGGCGCGCCAGGCAAGAGAACAATCCGCCTATATTGTCAAACTTCAAAAACGCGCCGGCCGCAAGCTGACCAAGCGCGAGCTCGCGGCGGAAATGCGAAAGTTCCAGGGCAGCCGCCGTCGCCAACTTGAAGAAGCCCGTCGTCGTGCTGAAGCTGCGCGGCAGGCCGCGATCGCCAGACAGCGGGCGATTGACGATGGCATGCGCAACGAGGTCGAGGCTAACATCGCGAAAGACAGCACTGTCGGCGAAGATTTGGAAGTGCGCAAAGCCGCAGTTGAGGCGCTGGGTCATCACGCCGGCACGGTGGTCGTGATGGATCCAAAGAACGGTCGCGTCTATACCGTCGTAAATCAGGATTGGGGTCTGCGCCGCGGCTTTAAGCCCTGCTCGACGATTAAGCTGGTTACCGGCGTGGCCGGAATTTCTGAGAAGGTTATCTCTCCGATGGAAACGGCCAGCGATGGCGGCAACTATAAGATTGATCTGACTGATGCCCTGGCTTATTCCAACAACTCGTATTTTCAGCGCGTTGGCGGACAGGTCGGCTTCGACAAGATGATCGGCTATGCGCGCGAGTTGGGCCTGGGTGAAAAGACCGGAATCAATTACGTGAACGAATACGCCGGTCGCGTCCCACTATTCAAAACGGGATATGCCGTAAACCATATGAGTTCCCACGGGGACGATTTTGAAGTTACGGCGATTCAGTTGGCGACGCTGGTTTCGGCAATGTCGAACGGCGGCAAACTCGTCGTTCCGCACGTGCCGCGCACCGTTGACGAGAACAGTCAATTCAAAACCGAAGTGCGCCGCAAAGTTAGTATCGAAACTGACGCCTGGCGGCGGATGTTGCCGGGCATGATTGGCGCAGTTAATTATGGCTCAGGCAAGAAGGCCTATCGTCCCGAACAGACGGTGGCCGGGAAGACCGGAACCTGCATTGGCCAGGGATCGTGGTTGGGCCTGTTTACTTCGTACGCTCCGGTGGTGAATCCGCGCCTGGCCGTGGTTGTAATCACGCGTGGAACTGATGCGCATGGTCACTTGCCCGCGGCCGTGGCCGGCAAGATCTATAGCGCTTTGAGCCCGCGCTTCGGCACTCAGATTAACTTCCAGGTCGCGCAGACCGATGACGACGAGACCCCGTCGCGTAATAAAAAGGCGGCCGCTTTAGACGAAGAGGCACAAGAGACCAAGGCCGCGGCCGAAGCCGAAGAAAAGGCAGCCGAAGCAACAGCTGATACCACCAGCGGCGCTGAAGCAGGCACTACCTCGACGACGACTGGGCCGGTCGCTCCGGAATCAAAGAGCAAAGTCAAAGCGACCGTGATGCCGGTGGAAGAACGGCCGCGGACCACGGCCAAGCCGGTTGCGACTCCGGCAAAACCTGCTGGAAATGAGCCGGGTCAGCCAAAACAGCCGAACCAATAGTACGGCGAAATGAGATTTGTCGGCTGGTTTTGCGACAATCTTCGAATGCCGAACTCTCAGAAGGTAGTTTGCGAGAGTTCGGCATTTTTGCTGCATTCCTGCAACACGAAAGTGGCCACCGATTTTCTCGCTTGACACTTACGGCGGAGTTGCATGATTATTGCGGCTTTACGTCGCGCTCAATTCCCGGATCCCCATCGGATCAGTTGTCTAGTGACAACGAGCGGCTCGCCAATTGCATCTTAAACGTTGCGCCTAAGGCGTCATGCAATCCGACGAAGTTGCATCATTGGATTAGTTGGACTAGTAAGAATCGGAGGCTTTAAGGAAACATGAGACTAACGATGAAGTTTTTGGCGCTCGCCGCTGCGTTGACAGTTTTTACTGTCCCCGCGCTCGCCCAGAAGCAAGAGTGCACGGATGAAAACAAGACTGCGTGGTATCAGAAGTTTCTTGATAACCGCAAAGGTAATGAGGCCCAACAGAAGGTGGCTTACGAGGCGGCCATGCTGTATCTCGAGAATTGCCCGGCCGATCCAAACGATCAGCAAGCCGCATACATGCG
>DATISD010000338.1:0-7304 GCA_035469005.1 Pyrinomonadaceae bacterium
CTATGACATCCGCGACTTGGTTTCGGGAAATGATTTCGACAATCTCCGACGGTGAGTCTGTCAGATGAGCCGATCCAAGATCATCCTCGATAATCTTGCATTCGCTTAACATCGGTCCTCTGAGCCGGCATTCTTCCCAGTATTCTGAGCCACGGAGCACCACGGGAAAGTTGCGTGTCTTGTGGATCAAATCAGTCAACGCTGCGAATTATTCGTCAAACCTGCCGAACCCGACGGGAAAGATGATTAAAGCTGTCTTGGTGCTCATCGACGAGCGATTATCTTAAATGGCTGACAAGTTCCTGCGAGGGTTCGTAGGCCTTCACAATTTTTACAATCTCGGAAGGCGAGTCGGTCACATGCAGTCTGCGAAAATCCTCTTCCACGATTTTACCTTCGCTTAGCATCGGACCTCGCAACCATTCCAACATTGGCTGCCAGTATTTCGAGCCGTACAAAACAACCGGAAAGTCGTGAATCTTCGTTGTCTGGATCAGAGTGAGCGCTTCAAATAATTCATCCAGAGTCCCAAAACCGCCCGGGAAAATGATGAAGGCGTTACTGTATTTAACGAACATCATTTTGCGTACGAAGAAGTATTTAAATTTCAGCGAGAGCGTGAGGTATTGATTGGAACTTTGCTCGTGGGGAAGTTCGATGTTGCACCCGACCGAGGTTCCGCCCGCTTCGAAAGCGCCACGGTTTGCCGCCTCCATGATTCCCGGTCCGCCCCCCGTAATGATTGAATATCCGGCGTTAGCCAAAAGTGAAGCAGTTTCCTGGGCGGCTCGATAGTCAGGGTCGTCGGGTTGAGTCCGCGCCGAACCGAATATGGCGACGCCACTGGTGATATGCGCCAAATCCTCGAAGCCCTGAACGAACTCACCCATGATTCGAAAGACCCGCCAGGTGTCGGTATGAAGAAATTCATCTCCGCGCGGCGTCTCCAGCAGCCGCTCGTCCTGCGTGCCGCCATGATGATCTCTGTAATAATCTTCTTCGTGGTCCATGAGAGGTGGCACAGACTTCAGTCTGTGATATCCGGTATAGATGCGGGACACAGACCGAAGTCTGTGCCACTAGATTCCCATTATGTTATAACCGCAATCGACGTAAATTGTCTCGCCCGTGATTCCCGATGCCAGCGCGCTGCAAAGAAACAGCGCCGTGTTGCCGACTTCGCGCGGCTCGACGTTTCGCTTCAGCGGCGCGCGTTCAGCGTGATGCTTCAGCATGTTACTCAGCCCGGCTACGCCCCGGGCTGACAGAGTTTGAATTGGCCCGGCGCTAATTGCATTGACGCGAATGTTTTTTGGTCCAAGATCCGCAGCCAGATAACGGACACTTGATTCCAACGCTGCTTTGGCCACGCCCATCACGTTATAGCCCTGGTAGACTTTGTCAGCGCCGTGAAAGGTCATTGTGACAATGCTGCCACCTTCAGTCATCAAAGGTGCTGCGGCGCGGGCCATTTGCGTTAACGAGTAAGCGCTGATTTCCAGCGCAGTCAGAAACGCATCGCGGTTGACCTTCATGTACTCGCCTTCGAGAGCTTCGCGCGGCGCGAACGCAATGCTGTGAATTACGAAATCGAGACGGCCGAATTGCTCGCCGACCTGCTTGAAGGTCTCGTCGACTTCTTCCTGTTTCGTGACGTCGCACGAAAACAGCGGCGAGTCAGGCATTTCTTCTGCCGTCAGGCGTTCGACATTTTCCTTCAATCGGTCGCCTTGATAAGCGAATGCGAGCCGGGCGCCTGCTTCGTGCAGCGCCTGGGCAGTGGCCCAGGCGATCGATCGTTTATTCGCCACACCGAAAATGATTCCTTGTTTGTCTTTGAGCATAAAGGGTCTAATGGCTTCGATCTTCAATTTGAGTTCTTAGTTCGCTGGTGCGTTTCTTCGTTACATCTGCCAGGCAGCCGGCATAGATCATGGGCCGCATCGTACCACCCTTAAACTGATCAGCCACGAAATCGCAGTTGGTGTCTCGATACTTAAGCCAGGCGTTCTGGGCTTCTTTGAGCTGGGCCTTTTCGTCCTCATCGAGTTTGGCCACAAGTTTCTGATAGACCTGGTTTAGCACCGCATCGGCAGCTATATAGTCGTTTGCGGCGCACTGATTCATCTCGGCCTGACTCTGCGGGTTCGCGCAAGGATCTGACTTTTTCGGCTTTTGCGCCTTTGTCGAAACACTGCCAAACGACAATAGCAGCAAGATTGTGAGTACCGTTTTGGGTTTTGAATTACTTAGTGTCATGGCTAATCAACCGGTCCATTGATTTTTCCGTCTGAATTGCACGCGCTCCGCGCAAGTATTAAAGAAGTCTTGGCGAAAGAGCAAGCACGGTGCGGCTCCGCCGCCTGATGTGCGTTAAGGCTCTGCCTTACCGTCAACAAGCCCCTCTCTTGTGTCATCGCGAGGCTCAGCCTCGCGATGAATAAAAACATGAGATGCGGTGACGGAAAGGCAAAGCCTTTTCGCACATCCGGCGGCATAGCCGCAGTCACCATGAGACTAATGCTTGAAATGCCTGACGCCGGTAAAGACCATGGCGAGGTCGTGCTCATCTGCGGCAGCGATTACTTCTTCATCACGCACAGAACCGCCCGGTTCAATAATGGCCGTGATGCCATGCTTCGCCGCTTCGTCGATGCCGTCACGAAAAGGAAAGAACGCGTCCGAGGCCAGAACTGATCCTTGAATTGGAAGCTGTGCGCGCATCGCGCCGATCTTCACTGAATCAACGCGCGACATTTGGCCGGCGCCCACACCGACAGTCTGTTTTTTGCGTGCATAAACGATCGCATTTGATTTCGTGTGCTTGCAGACAGTCCAGGCGAAGAGCAAATCGTCGATCTCCTGGTCAGACGGTGGGCGTTTGGTAACGACTTTTAAATCGTCGCGTTTCAATCGATGGTCGTCGCTCGTTTGCAGCAACATACCTCCCGAGATTTGCTTGTATTCAATTCCTTGCCCGGCTTTTGTGTCGTTTGCTCGCAAAACTCGCAGGTTCTTTTTCGTTTTCAGAACGTCCAGGGCGCTCGCATCATATTCCGGCGCAATAATTACTTCAGTAAAAATTTCCGTGACCGCCCGCGCAGCCGCTTGATCTACTTTTCGATTGAACGCAACGATGCCGCCAAAGGCAGACACTGGGTCGCAAGCCAACGCTCGACGATAAGCTTCTTCGGCGTGTGCGGCTAATGCCACTCCGGCGGGGTTGGTATGCTTTATGATTGCGCACGCCAGCTCATCAAAATCACAAACCAGTTGCCACGCTGCGTCCGCATCGACGTAATTGTTAAAGGACATCTCTTTGCCGGAAAGAAGTTCGGCATTCGCGACGCCTCCTTCCCAACCTGCATCGTACAGACCTGCCTTTTGATGAGGGTTTTCGCCGTAACGAAGATCTGATTTCTTGTGCAGTATCAGAGCTCCCTTCTCAACCAGGGCGCTCATTTGCGCGGCCAGCCTTTTGGCGAAGTTCGTGACTGTAAACGAGGAGCCCCCGCCGCCACCCCCAATACCGCCAAAGCTTCCGATCGCTCGATTACTCGAATCGCCAATGCCGAGCAGGGAAGAAGTTATGTGCGCGGAAATTCTTAAATCATAAGTGCCGGTCCGATTGAAGGCCTCGCGCGCGAGCTTTTGCCGAGTCGTCAAACACAGAGAACCCTCATAATGCTTCATTTCGTCGGCTATGGCTTGATAGTGTTGTGGGGAAACTATTACCGCGACATCGCGGAAATTCTTTGCCGCCGAGCGAATCATGGAGGGGCCACCAATATCGATTTGTTCTATCGCCTCATCCATGGTGGCTGTGCCGGTCATTACGGTCTGCTCAAACGGATAAAGATTGACGACCACCATGTCGATGGGTTCGATCTCATGTTCGCGCATCGCGGCAACGTGCTCGGCTTTGTCGCGCAAGCCGAGCAGCGCACCATGAATCTTCGGATGCAGTGTCTTAATGCGGCCATCCATCATCTCGGGGAAACCGGTGACATCGGAAACATCGTGCACTTCAATTCCTTCGTCACGCAGAGTCTTCGCGGTCCCTCCCGTGCTGATTATTTCGACGTCGAACTTCCGGAGTTCGCGCGCGAAATCGATAATGCCGGTTTTGTCTGAGACGCTAATCAGAGCACGCCTGATTGGTCGCAATCCATCTTTTTCGTCGGTCATGGGGTTCCGGTTGAAGGCTTAGATTATCAACTTTGGTTGAGATTAAGAAACGGTCGCAGGCCAGCGGAGGTGTCTTGATTTCGAGAGGTTTGGCAACTTAGGGCACACTAATAAGCTGGCAAACGGGTTGAAGATTCGACAAGCTTTGATGTCCGTTGGCGAAGTTAACAGCAGAAGTCGACAGAGCCCAACTCATTCGACGCTTAAAACAAGAAACGTCCGGCCAGCAGGATGCTGATGATTATGAGGACTGTGATGACGATGATTTTAACCAGGCTCATGACCGTCTCACCTCAGGCAAAACATTCTTGACTGCCGGGATTCTAATCGTCGTCCCCGAACGTGTCAATCACTTCATTTGTAAAGAATTGTAAATTCAGTTTGGTGGATACGTATGCAAAAAATAGAACGAGCGATCGGCCCGAAAATCGATGATTTCGCATGGGTCATGGTCATGGGGTCAGGCCTGCAATTCTGCAATTCTCATTCTGCGCTGTAATAGCGGCTCTCGATGCTGGCCAGGAGCCTCCTCATTTCAGCATTTTCGCGCACCTTGAGTTTGGCCGCATCGTTTCGGCGACTCACCGTCGAACTGCCAAGGCCGGTAACGTCTGAAATCAGCTTGCGACTTGCTCCCGCCTGGCATGCAATCAGGACCAAGAGTTCTCTTGCCGCAACCGCCGGCAGAGTCTTGGTTGAACCACAGAATTCCTCTCGCGGTATGCGACAAACCTTTTCCACCGCCTCGATCAGGTGTTCGGCTTTGAACTCCTCAGTCAGCCTCATTGGAACGCTTCGCTTGCTTTCACCGAGCCGGTGAATGGTCGCGTCAACAAACTCCTCCGTCCCCAAAATTCGACCTTCGTCCGCCAGATAGAACCGTTCCTGATGACCACTCTTCGTGCCCGCCGCCACGAACTGGCGATATGCTTCTCTTGCTAACTGCTTCTTCGCTCCAAAGTGACGAAGCACCGGCTCGACATCAACGATTCCCGCAGCCTCCAATCCCAAATAGGCGCGATGACTACTGAACTGGTATTGCTCCGGCGTGCTCACCATCTTTGCGCGCACCGGATTAAGGTGGATATACCGAACCAACTCTGCCAGGTATCGATCGCTTTGACAGAGAATTGCCTTATGCCGCCCCTGTAACAGGTGTCCTATTCGTTGGTACCGGCGATTGTAATACTGACTATAACCCGTCAGTACGCGATGCATGATGCGACCCACACTGTCCTTTTGTCTCTCGATCAAAAGGTGCACGTGGTTGGTCATCAGACAATAAGCATAGAGGAAGAATGGTAGTTTGATTTTTTGCGCCGCGAGCAACGAAAAGAACTTTTCGTAGTCCGCCGGCGAATCAAAAATCCGTCGGCGATTATTGCCGCGGACAATGACGTGATACAGACCGCCTTCGACCTCTGCGCGCGCTTTGCGGGGCATGGGCCGCGGATGCTACTGCCAAGCGACGTTTTCGTCAACGCAAGAACCTTGCATGGATTCTGTTGTTCTTGAACAGAGAAAGGTTCGCGCGAGTTGCGATAAAGTCTGCGTGGGACGTGAATCGCAGAATTGCAGGCCTGACCCCATTCTAGATTGGCGATTTCAAGAGGAAAAAGTGAAAAGTCCCCCCCAATCACTGTTGGCTACCTAAAGCCTGGACACTACCGCGACGTCGCTCAACCCACTCATAGACCATCGGCAGGATGACGATCTTGAGTGGCCGAGTGACCAGTCCGCCGACGACTACTATGGCCAGAGGTTTTTCGATCTCCGCACCGGTGCCGGAAGAGATGATGAAGGGAATTAAGCTGATGCTGCCGATTAGGGCACTCAATAATTCGGCGCGCAGGCGTACGCTGGCGCCCGTTATCACCGCATCGTGGAGTTCGTAACCTCGATGGCGAAGCTTGTTTATGTAGGACACCATCACCATCCCGTTCTGCACCGCGACGCCAAAGACTGCGATGAAGCCCACGATCGCGGGCACGCTCAGAGGGAATCCGGAGATTAAGAGAAAGGCAGTGCTCCCTACCAGCGCAATCGGAATGTTGAAGATGATCGTTAAGGTGTTGCGCAGCGAGTTAAAGCAGGCATAGATCAGCACGAAGACCAACAACAGTGCGATGGGGATCGCGATTAGCAACCTGCGCGTGGCCTGCTGTGCATTTTCAAATTGGCCGCCCCAGGTGACGAAGTAGCCGGGCGGAGGTTTCACCTGCAAGGCCACGGCTTGCTGCGCATCCCGTACGAAGCTGCCGATGTCCCGGCCTTTGACGTTGCACATGACGACCACGCGGCGCAGAGAGTTCTCGCGACTCACAACTGAATCGCCGCTGGATAGTTTGAACGTCGCCAATTGTCCGAGCGGAATCTTTCCCCCAATCGGCGCTGCCACCAGAATGTCACTCAGTTTTTCAACTTGATTGCGATAGTCCTCCTTGAGTCGGACGAAAATCGCGAAGCGCCGCTGGCCCTCCAAAACATCGGTAGCTGCGTCGCCGCCGATAGCAATCTTGGCGACCTCCAGGACGTCGGCGATGTTGAGACCATAGCGGGCGATCTTGTCCCGATCGATGTCGATCTCAAGATGTTCCTCGCCGGCTGACTGCTCGACAGCGAGGTCTTCAACGCCGCGCACGTGGGACATCGCATCGCGAATTTGATCGCCGAGCCGGCGCAGCGTGTCCTGATCTTCCCCGAAAATCTTCACGGCGATTTGCGCATTGATTCCGGAGATCAGCTCATCGTTACGCGTTTGAATGACCTGGGAAAAATTGAACTTTACGCCCGGGAAACCTTCGATGCGACTGCGCATGGCATCCACCAGTTCATCTTTCGTCTTCGCGGTCGTCCATTGATTCTTCGGTTTCAGCCGCACATAGAGCTCGTCGTTGCTGACGCTCTCGGGATCGCCGCCCAGTTCCGCGCGTCCAATCTTGGCGACTACAGTTACGACTTCGGGAAATTCGCGCAATTGTTTTTCGATTTGCGTCGAGACTTCAATAGCTCTGGAGAGCGAAATACTGGCCGGCATGGTCGCGCGGACGAGCATGTTTCCTTCATCGATAGTGGGCAGGAACTCGCTGCCAAGGATGAAGACATCCGCGACGCTC
>DATISD010000339.1:0-8515 GCA_035469005.1 Pyrinomonadaceae bacterium
TAAGGAATTCGAGATAATGAAATTTCGGCGACTACTGATATTTTGTGCCGCAGCAGTCATTGTAGTTGCTGGCGGTGTCTGCAATGCGCAAGGTCAGAGGGAGCGACTTCAGAACCGGGGCTTTGACCAAAGAGTGATTCACGCGACTCGGCTATGCCGCCTGATGTGCGGAAGCGCCCTGCGCTTGCGTCCAGCTTTCGTAATGGATTCGGGGCTGCGCCCCAAGAAAATGGGCATAGCCCAAAATTCAGATCGCTCATTTGCCCGAAGACCAAAGGCCTTCCGCACATCAGACGGCATAGCCGCAAACGTTTTGGGCAAAACCCAAAACCAGATAAACGTAACTCTCGTTACTGACGAGGCTGACGCCGTACTGCAGATTCTCGGTAAGCGGAAGGAAAATCGAGCATTGTCAGATGCAGACTGGCAGCGATTGTTAAGCAGTGAAGGCTACGTTCGCCTCAAGCGGCGCGAGGCCTCACTGCAACGCTCATTCACGGATGAGGAATTCAAATCGTTTGTTTTGAGCGATAAGTTGCTGCGAGAGGCCGGAGCCCTGGCAAGAACACTCGAGACCTGGAGGAAGGCCAGCGTGGCTGATGCGGCGCGGCGGGCCCTCGATTATTTGCCGAAGGATGCGCTTATTCGTGCGAAAATCTACCCGGTAATCAAGCCCCGTGAAAACAGCTTTGTCTTTGAAGTGAATACCGATCCAGCGATCTTTCTCTACCTCGATCCGGCAAGAACCAAAGCGCAGTTTGAGAACACACTCGCTCATGAGCTTCATCATATTGGTTACGGCAGCAGTTGCCCGGGACGAAAGGTTGAGGCAGAAATCGCGAGCTGGCCACAAAACGTCAGGGACACGTTGCGTTTCATCGGAGCTTTTGGCGAGGGCTTCGCCATGCTGGCAGCGGCTGGTGGTCCAGATGTTCACCCACACAGATTCAGTTCGGCCGAAGATCGGGCGCGCTGGGATCGTGACATGGGAAACTTCAATAACGATCTGAAGCAAGTCGACAGCTTCTTTCGTGACATTCTGGAGGGCCGGCTGAAAGATGACGAAAGGGATAAACGCGGCTTTTCCTTTTTCGGCGTGCAAGGCCCCTGGTACACGGTTGGTTGGAGAATGGCCGTACTCATTGAAAAGACGTTCGGCCGGAAACAGTTGATAGACTGCATGTGTGATCAGCGAAAACTGCTTGCGACGTACAACGAAGCCGCCCGCAAGCACAACAGCAAAGCTGCCGAGCCGCTCGCGCTTTGGTCAACTGAACTAATCGACGCCTTCCGCTGAACCCGTCGCCCCCGATCCTTAATTAATCTCAATTTTAGGATCAAGGATTTGACGATGATCGCTGAAGGTCATAAAGCAGCGCGTGTTTGCGTGAAGCGTGATGAGCAGCTAACCGCGCGATCGTATATCCTGCCTGGCCATCACGGAAGCCGCCTTTTAGAACGAAGCTGCGCAGAAAAGCCAAAGGTCCGGCAACCGCCAATTGCAAATGCGAAGTGCGCTTGCCTTCACGATGCATTTGCGCTGCGCCCAGCGGCGCATATCGCTCGTCGATCATTCGGCGATGATGGGCGGGATCGCTCATCGAATAATGCAGCAAGTCTCCGCGTAGCGTTTCGACGCGTGCGTCCTCGTTCATCACTACGGATTCATGGATGATTCGGTCGCCCCAGTGCCCGCTACGCCGGTTAAATAGACGCAGTTGATAGTCAGGATACCAACCTCCGCCGCGGATCCACCGGCCCATATAGTAGGCGCGTCGCGCGACCCGATAGCCGCCGGCAAGCTGAGACGCATCTTTTGTTCGCAGCTCGTCGATCGAGGATCTCAATTCCTGAGAAACGCGTTCGTCGGCATCAAGACTGAAGATCCAGTCGTTGCTGGCGGAATCGGCAGCGAATTGTTTCTGTTTTGAAAAGCCGGGCCAGGGATTAACGATCACCTGGGCCCCGCGGCGCTCGGCCAGGTCGCGCGTCGCATCAGTGGATTCGGAATCGACTACGAGGATTTCATCGGCCCACTCAACGGATTCGATGGCGTCACTAATGTTTCCAGCTTCGTTGAGGGTGATGATCGTGGCGGTAATTTTCATCAATGTACCGCAGGTTGTCTAACCTGCGGCAGGAGTCTGGCGCCTAACTAAGCGCAGGTTAGACAACCTGCGCTACTCGGCATAAGTTACGGCTGCTGCACTGGACTCTGCATGACCACATTATTGACGCGGAGCGTGGAAGCCGTCGCCCGCTGCAAATCTGCCAAAGCCTTGCTGTAATCGGTTTCAGCCTGAAGTTCGTTAGTACGTGCAGTCGTCAATTCGGTCTGACGTTGCAGCAACAAGAACGTTGTCGAACGTCCGACGTCGTAAAGTTTCTGCTCGCCGGCAAGCTGTTGCTCAGCACTCTCGCGAGCCAGCCGCGCCGCCACTACTCTCTTCTGCGCGGTGTCGACTGACTGGGCCGCATTGCGCACATCCATTTCGACGGCCTGATCCTGAGATCGATACGAAGCTTCGAGCTGTTCTTTCTGAATTTCTGCTGCGGCGACATTAGCTTTCGCAGTTCGGTTGCGCAGCGGAATCTCAATGGACACGCCGACGTTAATCTCACGAGTCTTGAATTTGAACAGGTTGGCGATGTCCTGACCATAACCGCCAATCAGGTTAGTGGGAACGATCGGACAATTAGTACCGGTACAAAGTGCCTGGGTGCCGGCCAGACCAGTGGTAGTCAGTGCTCCCGTGAGATTAATCTGCGGCTTGGCCTGATTGCGGAAGTACTGAAGATCGATGGTGTTGATCTCTTTCTGAAAATTTAATCGCGCCAGTTCCGGCCGATTCTTATGCGCCTCGTCGAGTGCGGCTTTAAGGTCAACAGGTGACAAATCCAGAGCCGGTGAATCAGTAGGGGTAAGTTGTGCGCTCCATTCACTCGAGATCGGATCTTTCAGCATGATTTGCTTCAGCGTATTCTCAGCGACGGAAACGCTCTGAACCGCCTGGAACAACGCGCCTTCGCGCGTCGCGATATCGGTAAGAACCTGAGCGCGATCCAATGGAGCTTTGGCACCTGCGGCAATTTGCGCTTCGATGTTGCGCAGGTTTTGTCGTGAGAGGTTCAAACTGTCGAGTTGATTCTGTTGATTCCGCAGCGCAAACACCAGGTTCCAATAGGCTGCCTGCGCCTGAGCGATAATCGCAATGGTGCGCTGCCGAAAGTCCGAGTCGGTTTGAGACAGCACTTTTTTCTGCACTCGAATCGAGTGGCGATTAGCATCGATAGTCCGGTTGCGTAGCAATGGCTGCGTATAAAGCAGCGTCAGATTTGAATTGTAAAAAGGATTCAGCGTGCTGTTGGTTGCGTCGGTAGATGTTCTGCTGTTATTGAATAGCAGCTGATAGGTACCGCCGCCCTTTTCAAACGATTTGCTGAGCGCCGGGCTGACAGTGAAAGTAGTATTTGAAACTGTTCCCCTTAGGCCCCCGCCGGCAAAAATGCTCGTGACCGGAGTGATACGTTGATCATACGTGGGCGCGATGGTGAAGACCGGATCGTAAAATCCGTACAACGCGCGCAACCTCTGCTCGGCTATGCGCACGTCGTCGCGCGACACTTCGATATCGTTGTTGTTCTGCAGCGCGCGCCGGATCGCGTCATTGAGCGAGAGTGCGAGCACGTTCGAACTAATTACGCCCACGCGAGTTAAATCGGGAAGCGGGGGCAGAGCTTGTTGCTGCACCGCCGGAAATGCGGGCTGCCGGGGTTCGTCGAGCGGCGTCGGCTGCGCTGTGGGATCGATTGTCGGCAAGGGCGTAGGACTAGGAGTTTGCGCCCAGGCACTCGTAACCGGCAAAACCAATAGTCCTAACGCCAACGCTCTGATCGTTAGGCGAACGGAATAATTCAACATCGAACCGTGCTCCTCAAACAATTAACTGGATTTGCGAACAGACGCCCGCTGCCTTGCGAACAGACAGAGAGCGTCAGAACATACCGTACTACGTTCATAAACTCTACGCGGTTTCAAAAAGCTTAACAAATGCTCACGCTTGACACTGCCGTCTGGCGGGCATTATCTTCCAATTCTTCAAAGATCAACCGCCTTCAGTCAAAGCAATCAGACAACTGCCGCGGTTGACGTGTGTGATCGTTCAACGCAACGATAGAGGAGGCTTGATTTAATGGCAGTGAAAGTAGGCATCAATGGGTTCGGTCGTATTGGCCGCAACATTTTCCGCACAGCAATTGGCGATTCGGACATCGATTTTGTTGCGGTGAATGACATTACCGATACCAAAACTCTGGCGCATTTATTGAAGTACGATTCGGTTTTGGGAAATCTGCACCACGACATCCGGACCTCGGGCAACGGAATTAGCGTCGAGGGCGAGGAGTTCCATGTCTTTTCTGAACGTGATCCGGCCTCAATTCCGTGGGGACTGGTCGGGGCCGAGATTGTAATCGAATCAACCGGACGATTCACAAAAGCGGAGGACGCAAGAAAGCATTTACACGACACGGTCAAAAAGGTAATTATTTCCGCGCCCGCAAAGAACGAAGACATCACGATCGTGCTGGGCGTCAATGAAAACAGTTACGATCCCGCGGCGCACAATATCATTTCGAATGCTTCCTGCACCACAAACTGTCTCGCTCCGGTCGCCAAAGTCATTCATGAAAAGTTTGGGATTCGCAACGCGCAGATGACGACGATTCACTCGTACACGAATGACCAGCAGCTACTGGATCTGCCGCACAAGGATCTGCGACGCGCGCGGGCCGCGGCTTTGAACATGATTCCGACTTCGACGGGCGCCGCAAAGGCCGTGGCCCTGGTGCTGCCCGAGTTGAAAGGGAAATTTGACGGCATCAGTGTCCGCGTTCCCACACCAAATGTTTCGCTGGTCGACGTGGTAATCGACGTTGACAAGGAAACAACCAGCGAGGAAGTGAATAAGGCCCTGAAGGACGCAGCCAACGAAGAACTCGCCGGCATTCTTGGCTTTTCCGAAGAGCCGCTGGTGTCTTCAGACTTCAAACAGAATTCCAACTCATCGATCGTGGACGCTGAATACACCAAGGTCATCGGGGGCCACATGATTAAGATCCTTTCCTGGTATGACAACGAGTGGGGCTATTCCTGCCGGGTGCGTGACTTGATCAAATACATTGCGGGGAAGGGACTCTAGGCGTTGCCAATTGCCGATTTCCGATTGCTAATTTGATCCGGCGATCCGCTTAATCGGCAATCGGCAATTGGAAATTGGCAATGTCAAAGCTTTCCATTCGCGATCTCGAGCTCAAAAGCAAACGCGTCTTCATCCGTGTTGATTTCAACGTTCCTATCAAAGACGGTGTAGTCACAGACGACACTCGCATTCGCGCGGCCGTTCCGACAATTAACTACGCAACGGAAAATGGTGCCCGCGTGATTCTGGCTTCGCACCTGGGCCGGCCAAAAGGCCAGCGCGTTGATAAATACAGCCTGCGCCCCGTCGCCGAACATCTTTCATCGTTGCTTGGCAAGAATGTCGCGTTCGCTGAAGATTGCATCGACGAACCTGCCGAGACGAAGGCCAAGGCCCTTCAAGATGGTGACATCCTGCTGCTTGAGAATCTTCGTTTTCATCCCGAAGAAGAGCAGAACGACGAATCGTTTGCCCGCAAGCTTGCGGCACTCTCCGATGGGGTTTTCGTCAACGATGCGTTTGGAGCGGCCCATCGGGCGCATGCCTCAACCGCCGGCATTACGAAGTTCGTGAAGCAATCGGCTGCCGGCTTGTTGATGGAGGAGGAACTCGACTATCTCGGGCGCGTAATCAACAATCCCGAGCACCCCTTTGTGGCGATTCTTGGCGGCGCAAAAGTTTCGGACAAGATCCCGGTGATCAATGCCTTGATTGATCGCAAAGTCGATCGGCTTTTGATTGGCGGCGCGATGGCTTACACCTTCTTGAAGACCGAGGGATTCACTGTCGGAAAGTCGCTCGTCGAAAACGAAATGCTGGATACAGCGCGGCAAATAGAATTACGCTGCAAAGAATCGGGAGTCGAATTGTTGCTACCCACCGATCATCAAGTGGTTGACAGCTACGAGCCGATTAAAGGCGACCAGGTTGTTGCCAAGACCATCCCGATTGATTTTACCAACGCTGGTCATGCGGGCATGGACATCGGGCTTGAAACAGTCAATCACTTTGCGAACGCCTTGAAGGACGCGAAGACTATTATTTGGAACGGGCCGATGGGCGTCTTCGAAGAACCTCCGTTTGATCAGGGAACGATCGGAATTGCCCGGGCGGCGGCGGAAGCCGCAGATCGCGGAGCAATCGTAATCGTGGGAGGTGGTGATTCGGTTGCGGCAGTTTCGCGCGCCGGCCTGGCAGATCGAATTACTCATATCTCAACCGGCGGGGGTGCGACTTTGGAATTTCTGGCAGGTGAAGAATTGCCGGGGGTAGCGGCGTTAACCGATAAATGAGCCGATGTACTTCGTACTTTGTGCTTTGTACTTTGATTAACTCATAAAGATTGAGAGTCAATTCGGAGCGGACAAAGGACGAGGGACAAGGACCAAAGAACGAAGGACAAAGTACGAAATCCTTATGAGAAAACCAGTCATTGCTGGAAACTGGAAGATGTACAAGGACGTCGGCGATTCGGTCGCGACAGCTGTCGCTTTGAAGCCGCTGGTCGCCAACTCAAATCATTGTGAAGTGGTCATTGCCCCGGTGTTCACCGCACTAAAGAGTGTGGCGGATCGTCTGGAAGGATCGAACATCAGGGTGTCCGCACAGAATTGCGCGACCGAACGCTCCGAAGGGGCCTATACTGGTGAAGTTGCTGCGTTCATGCTTCGCGACGCCGGATGCTCGCATGTGATCGTTGGGCATTCTGAGAGACGTCAGTACTACCTTGAAACGGATCAGATTGTTAGCAAGAAAGCTCAAGCTGGTCTGGCTGCGGGTCTGATTGCAATAGTTTGTGTCGGCGAAACGCTTGATCAGCGCGATCAGGGAAAGGCACTCGATGTGGTTAAAGAGCAGATTGTCGGCAGTTTGAGCGGGTTGACAGCCTCTGATCTCGACCGTATCATCGTTGCTTACGAGCCTGTTTGGGCCATCGGGACAGGACGCACCGCGACGCCGGAGCAAGCGCAGGAAATGCACGCGTTTATCCGGCGCGTTTTTGCGGAAAGGCATTCGCCGGCAGCGGCTGAGGCGTTGCGAATTCTGTACGGAGGCTCAGTCAAACCCGACAATATCGGTGGATTGATGAAAAAGACAGACATCGATGGCGCATTAGTTGGAGGCGCGAGTTTAAAAGCTGAAAGTTTTGCGGAAATTGTTAACTACATTAAATAGTCAGTCGTCGGTTGTCAGGCGTCAGTTGTTTTCCTCAAATTCAACTGACCACTGACCACTGACCACTGACCAATGACATTTATGTTGGCTTATATCTTTTACGGATTATTCATTCTTTCATGCATCATCCTGGTCGTTGCCGTGCTGCTGCAACCGGGGAAGGCTGATGCCGGCGCATTGTTTTCAAGCTCGGTATCCAGTACGGCCTTTGGACCTCGTGGCACGCAGACGTTGCTGTCCAAGATCACAATTGGCGCCGCAGCCGCCTTTATGCTGCTCGCGTTATGCTTGTCTCTGCCATTTATAAATGGCACGACCTCAGTGTTGCAATCGGGAGTTCCGGATCAAGCGCCAGCAGCAACGCCGACGCCAACACCGCAAGCCACTCCAACTGCGGCGACACCCGCGGCGACACAGTCGTCGACGAGCACTTCACCTTCGCCGGCAAAGAAGTGACGAGCTTTGATTTTTGAAGTCTTACCCAAACGAGCCGAAGTGGCGGAACTGGTAGACGCGCACGTTTGAGGGGCGTGTGAGGTAACTCGTGGGGGTTCGAGTCCCCCCTTCGGCACCAAGTCCTTTAGTGTCAATAACGTACACAATACGGGTTCTATATCAACCGCCTGCTTTGTGTCCATAAATTATTATTCCCTTAAGCCGATCATCGATGCCGACTTTCGGCACGACAGCCCAAAATAGCCTCGCACTTACAGAGTCAGCAAGGTATTGTCAGCTTAACTCAACAGTGAACAAAATTAGCGACATGGGTGATAGGCATGCACGTTTCGTCATCTGATTAACGATCACTTAGACAAAAATGGCCTCATCCCATATTGCGAATCTCGATTTCATCACAAGTTTGTAACCGCTAGCCCTATACAGATGTCTCCCCACGCGGAAGTGTGAGGAAATGATTCCGAAAACCGAGAGAAAACGCTGCGCGTGGCCTGCTGACTTGAACCGTCTCATCACACGTTCCCTCAACCTCGTTGGCTGATGCGAATTCTCGGCGCGAGTGTTCTGCCACTTGTCATGGCAATGATCGACACTCGGCAACGCTTCAGATTTCGCGGCGCTGTAGCTCCTTAGCTTGTCAGTAATGATCACATTCGGGACATACTGCAATCCCTTTAGCAGCT
>DATISD010000340.1:0-6298 GCA_035469005.1 Pyrinomonadaceae bacterium
GAACATGTATGACGTATCGTTGACCATGATGTTGAAGTCGGTGATCGCGGGACTGTAAACCGCGCCGCCGGCGCATGGGCCCATGATGCAACTGATTTGTGGCACGACGCCGCTGGCGAGCGTGTTGCGCAAGAAAATGTCTGCGTAACCGCCCAGGCTGACCACCCCCTCCTGAATTCGCGCGCCGCCGGAATCGTTGAGGCCGATGATTGGCGCTCCAACTTTCATCGCCAGGTCCATCACTTTGCAAATCTTTTCCGCGTGAGTTTCGGAAAGGGAACCGCCAAAGACGGTGAAGTCCTGGGCAAACACGAAAACCTTTCGACCGTCAATCAAACCATGCCCCGTGACCACACCATCACCGGGATAGATCTCTTTGTCCATCCCGAAGTCGCGCGAGCGATGTTCGACGAGCTTATCGAATTCCTGAAATGTGCCTTCATCCAGAAGGAAATCAACGCGCTCCCGGGCAGTCAGCTTACCCGCGGCGTGCTGTTTTTCGACCCGAGCAGCACCGCCACCAGCTTCCGCTTGTTGTTGGCGCTCGCGCAGTTGATCGAGCTTGGAGGCTTTTGCAGGTTGTTGCTTTTGTGAACTCATGCTCAAATTTCGTAACGCTCCGGCCTACTGGTAGCTCTCAATGAATGCCTTGGCTTCCTCTTCGGTGCCGAAGAGAAATACACCCGCCTTACGGAAATGGCTGACACAATTATTGGACGCTTCAGTTTTGTCGCAACCGCCACGAAGAAAAGTGCGTATGCGGCCCGTTCGCTCCGTCACGCGGAAGATTCCGAATTGTTTTACCCACACACCATTTGCAGTGGGACGATTCGCCATCTCCTGGCCTGACAGGTTAGCCAGCACGGTTGCGTTACGGAGGTCGCCGGAAGTCATGAAATAGCCGTAGGTATACGGTTGGCCCAATTTCTGAGAATTCGATTGCTCGATCGAGGAAAGACTAATGAAGAGCGCGTACATTCCTGAAGTGCTTTCCGGAACATCTATGTCTTGAAAAACGAACGCGTCCTGATTTATTGAAAAACACTTGCCTACGGACGAGCACTCTGACACTGAGGCATTGCCGAAGACGCGCCAAAACTGCACGCCTTCGTCGCCATTTGGGTTCTTCACAAGATTGCTCGACTGAGCCGAGGCTGAACTCATCATTAACAAAAAACAGAGTGTAACAGCGAATCTTGTCATTGCTGCGTTCCAGTAGCTCAAGCAACCATCCTCTTTCGCAAACTTCTCATCGCCCATTCACAAGCAACGACTGCTGATATTACCAGATAAAAAGCTTCATAGACGTGCCTTGACAGGAAACGGCCCGTCAGAAAGGCCCGGGTCAATTCGATCGACTCAGTCTGCGGCAGAACCCTGGCAGGCACCTGCAACCATACCGGCAGGACTTCCAGCGGAAAGAAAGCACCTGTCACATACATCGTCGAAAAGAACATCGCCAGATACATATTGAAAGCGTCGATGTCATGGACGTGTGCCGTCACGCCGAGCGATAACCCGGCCATAAACATTGCGCCGAGTATTAACGGAATCGGAGCCAGCATCGCCCACCAGGAGGTGGCCGCACCAAAGGCCACCAGCACGGTCATGATGATCAGCGTGTCGAATGCGCCGTGCGTTACCGCCCAGAGGATTTCAGCAAAGGCCAGGGACTCAGCATCAACTGGCGTTGCCAGGATTGCGTCGTAGGTTGATTGATAGACCATGCGCAAATACGCCGCATAAGTGGTTTCAAACATTGCTCGCATCAGCACGGTCACAGCGAGCAATCCGGCGCCGGCGAACGACAGGTATGAGATGCCGGCAACTTGCCCAAGTACTAAGGCGCCGATGCCCCAGCCAAAGCCGAGGACCGAAATTACCGGTTCGATAATTGGCGCGACCAGGTTCATCTTCCAGACGCGCAAATGCACAATGACGTTGCGTCGCCACACGGCCAGCGCGTCACGAAGATTAACGTTTGTGGCTGCGATAACCATCTTTGAAACCCGCAGTCATTCGGAGAAGGGAAATGCCCGCTTGTCGATCATGCTGATTAGTTCGTTGACGGATGCTTGCGCATTTGCGGTAACCTGGTTGGGATAACGATACTTCACGGCATTCATCTCAAATTCTTCGAGGTCGATAATCTGATAAGAAAGATCAGGCTGCACCAGAACATCAATATCGAGGTCGATATACGTCAGTAAGTGATCTTCGAATCTGGGAGGCATATTAACGTTGCAGTAAAACAGCCGCGTGCCCCCGTCGTCCTTCATAAACTGAAAAATATTGTACCAACGCTCGAGCCAGTAGTATTCAATGGTGCGCGTCCCGCAGGGAATTTGCCCGAGCAAGTCATGCTCAATATCATCGTCAAACTCCGCGTCCAAAACGATCAGCGAACTCTCGCGTCGCGATAGCGTCGCCTGCCAGCGCCGGTATTCAGTCCCGTCGTATTTGAGCACGCGAACTCCTATTTCCTGGGGCAGCTTCATTTAGCGTTTTTCTTACGGCCAGGCTCCTCAGACAATCATCCCAATTCGTTGTCGTTGACCAACTGCAGAAATACATCCTCCAGGTTCGACAAGCGAATCATTCGGCGGCGGCCTTCATACTCCTTCATGAGTGGCGTTAAGGTTTCGGCATCCGCCGCGAAATAAAAGTGCGCATTGTTTCTTGCGACGGCATTGATTCCATTCCGCGTGGTATGCAGCGGTAAATCCGCGACGTCCCGGACTTCGAGCGCATAACGGGAAACCCTGGACAGCACCAAATCCTTTGGAGTTCCATTCGCCAGGATTCGCCCGCGATCCATTACCACCAGCCGCTCGCAAAGCTTCTCGGCTTCGTCCATGTAATGCGTGGACAGCAGAATCGTGACTCCACTGACACGACGCAACTCTTCCAGCTTCTGCCAGATTTCCTGTCGCACCTGGGGATCAAGGCCGGTCGTCGGCTCATCCAGAACCAGCAATCGCGGGCGATGAAGCAAGGCCCGAGCTATCATCAGCCGCCGCTTCATTCCGCCCGAAAGATGATCGATCCGAGCACCGGCGCGATGAGTCATGCCAATGAATTCCAGCAGTTCTTCTGCGCGCTGGGCGGCTTCGGTTTTCGGGATCCGAAAGTAAGTGGCATAGACGAGGAGGTTTCGGCGAACATTCAAATCCGGATCGAGATTGTTGTCTTGCGGAACGACGCCAATCAGGGCCCGAATTTCACGACCGTGCTTGCGGACATCCAGTTTCTCGATCGACAACTCGCCGGAGGTCAGCGGCGTGCGGCAGGCAATCATGCGCATTGTCGTCGATTTGCCGGCGCCGTTCGGCCCCAGCAATCCGAAGGTCTCGCCGCGGTTGACTGTGAAGTCGATGCCGTCGACGGCGCGCTGATCTCCATAGACTTTTGCCAGGTTGCGAGCGACGACTAGTGAGATCGGATTTCGGAGGTCAGAGGCCGGAAGGAACTGGCCTGTGCCTGGGGCCGGCCTAAGGTCAGATGCCAGTTGAGAGTTAGCGTTTCCTTCTGACATCTGACCTCTGATCTCTGACCTCTGCTCTCAGGCTTTGGCTGCAGCTGTTTTTTTCCAGTCTGCAAGGAACTGCTCCTGCCCTTTATCGGTCAGTGGATGCTTTAACAATTGCTGGAACACCTTGAATGGCATCGTGGCGATGTCGGCTCCCATGCGTGCGGCTTCAATCACGTGAATCGGGTGGCGCAAACTGGCGGCTAACACCTCAGTCTTCCACGAATAGTTATCGTAGATCTCAATTATCTCTTCGAGCAGACGCAAACCATTGTCGCCGATGTCGTCCAGCCGACCTAAGAAGGGACTGATGAACGAGGCGCCGGCTTTCGCGGCGCAAACTGCCTGGGCCGCTGAGAAACAAAGCGTCACATTCACTCTGATTCCTTCATCGTTAAGAATTCGCGTGGCTTCCAAACCCGCGGTTGTAAGTGGGCACTTGACGACGACATTAGGCGCGATCTTCACGTATTCGCGACCTTGCTTCAGCATCTCGTCGCGATCATCGCTGGTCGTCTCAGCGGAAACCGGGCCCGAGACGATCTTACAGATTTCAGCAATATGCTTTTTAAAATCAACGCCGCCTTCCTTCGCAACCAGGGACGGGTTTGTGGTAACACCATCGGCCAGTCCCAGAGCTGCGGCCTGGCGGATCTCATCGAGATTAGCGGTATCCAGAAAGAATTTCATAAAGGCCTCCTGATTTTTTGCGTGGCACAAATATAAGCGAAACGGTGAGGGATTAACAGTGAAGATCCCATCTTATTGGATTCGCGTTTGGTTTTCGCCCGATACGGTTTACTGAAAGACCATATCGTGTCAACCACACAGCTTTCGGGCCCGAAACGTCTTGCCCTTCTCACTCAGCGACGCGGTGGAATGGCAATTGCCCTGCGGAAGGGTGCAATTCTCTCCTCAGTCTCTCTCAAACAAGGAGATCAGCCATGAAAGCCAATCGAAGGAATCGGATTATAGGATTGTTAGCCCTCGCCCTAACAGCTCTGCTGGGAGCCACCGGCCTTGCCAACGCCCAGGAATCCAGCAATCGCGAGGACCGCCGCGTACGCCGTGAAGAGCGGAAATGGGACCAGAATCAGAATCAGAATCAGAATCAGAATGAGACCCGGCGGAACGAAGAAGCACAGCAGCGACGTCAGGCTGAGGAGCAGCGCCGTAACAACGAACGTCAGGCACAGGATCAACGCCGCCAGGGCGACGCGCAGCGTCAGGCCGAACGGCAGCGCCAGGACCAGCAGCGCACTGAGCAAAGACGGCAGTGGGAGCAGCAGCGTCAGGGACAGGACCAACGCCGGCAGGCCGACGAGCAAAGACGCCTGGCGGAACAACAAAGACGAGCACAGGAACAGAACAACCAGGAGCAGTTGAGGCAGCGAAGGCAGCAAGATGGCCGGCAATTTGACCAGGAGCGAAGGGCGGAACAGGAACGCCAGCGCGAATGGCAACGCCGGCGGGACGACGACCAAAGGCGAAGCCAGGACGGGCAGCGTCAATTCGAACAGCGGCGACAAGCCGAGGAACAGCGCCGTTTGGCGGAACGCCAGACTCAATTGCAGCGCCAAAATGACGAGCAGAGAAGGGCCCAACAGCGCCAGCAGACAGAACAAGGTCGTGACTGGCAAAGGCAGCGCGATGAAAACAACCGCCGAACCGCAGAACAGGATCGTTGGAACAGAGACAACAACGATGGAAACCGGCGGTTGTCAGATCAGCAGCGAAACGACTGGCGGCTGCGTGAACAGCAGGCTTGGCGCCAACGTCAAACCGAATTTCGCCGCCGTGAAGACGATCGGCAACGTGCCTGGCAACAGCGCGAACAGTATCTGCGACAGATGCGGCGGATGAATCAGTGGCGCTTTCAGCAACAGTACTGGGAGCGTCTGCGACAGGATCAGCTGCGGCTACAGAGTTTCAATTACATCGACTATGGGGTTCCGAGCTACCGGTACTATCGCGAGGGCAGCTACTACGATGTGAATCAGTACGGCGCCAATTTGCTTCAGCGAGCCATAAACGATGGCTACGAGGAAGGGTTCCGTGCCGGGCAGGCTGATCGTCAGGATGGTTGGCAGTTTGATCCTGAAGGTTGCGATGCTTACTCGGACGCAACCTACGGATATGACGGGTACTACGTCGATATAAATGAGTACCAGTATTACTTCCGTGAAGGGTTCCGTCGCGGTTACGAGGATGGGTACTACGGACGTTACCAGTACGGCAGTTATTCAAACGGAAAGTATGCGATTCTCGGTCAGGTACTTAATGTGATTCTTAATCTCATTCGGTATTAGGGTCCCGCAACCAAAACCAAATCCGGCAGCAGTCCGCCTTGGCAAGGGCTGCTGCCGGTTCTTTTTGGATTGAACTGAGTCCTCAGCGAATTTGGGTGAAATAGTTATCTTAAGGTGAAAACTGGGGTCAGGCCTTCGATCCTTGCGATTCTCTAATCCCGGGTTTTCCTCACGGCTCGCAATCGTCATTCTACTTAACCGCTGTAGTGAAGTGCGTTGATGGCGGGGCTGGCAAGCAGCAGGATCCGCTTCCCGTGCCCCCAAAGCGTGAAATCGCAAAAATCGGAGGCCTGACCCCGATCTTACCGGGCCAACTCCTACCTAAGTCATTCGGTTAAGTGCTCAAGAGCGCCGCAGGCGCGGCATTCAGTAGCCGCGGCCGTCAGGCCGTGGATCATAACCTCGGAATGAGGTGAGGCCCGTAGGGCCGGCACTCTTTTACGCGGCGCAATGGGATTTA
>DATISD010000341.1:0-12404 GCA_035469005.1 Pyrinomonadaceae bacterium
CTGGCCATGGGCCTGGGCACGCTGATCAGTTGGGTAATTCTGCCGCCGTTTCTAATGAAGCATGGAATGATCACCGCGCTGGATTTTGCTTCCACGCTGCGTTGGGTGATGTGGCCGGCAACCGGTCTGATGGTGGCGGGCGGACTAGTCTCACTGGCTCTGAAGTGGAATCTGATCGTCAAGACATTTCGCGGCCTCAAGGGAAGCAAGATGCAGAGCACTGATTTCCCCATGCAGTACGTCGTGGTCGGTTCGATCGTTATGACCGTAATTATCTGCCTGGTCCAGTACTTCAGCATGGGCATTCCGGTTTATCTTTCCTTTATCGCCATCGTTTTGTCTCTGCCGCTGATGTTGGTGGGCCTCCGCGTTTTGGGAGAAACAAATTGGGGACCGATCAGCGCCATGTCCAATATGATGCAGGCGATCTTTGCATTCATCTCGCCGGGCAACGTTCCCGTGAATATGTCTTCGAGCGGATTGACCGGCACCATCGCGGTCACTTCCGAAGCCTTGATGCAGGACTTCAAAGCCGGCCAGCTTTTGAAGTCGAATCCGCGCAACCTGACAATCGCGCAACTGATTGCCGCGCCCGTTGGCTCCATTGCTACAGCCGTCGTCTACCCAATCCTGCGGAATAAGTTCGGTATCGGCGACAACGGCCTGTCATCGCCGATCAGCGTGAAGTGGGCAGGTTTTGCCGAGCTGCTAACAAAGGGACTGAAAGCCTTGCCGCCTGGATGTCTGGTGGGGTTAGCGATCGGAATCGCGTTGGGAATCCTGCTCACACTGCTGGCAGAGAAGTGGGGTGAGTTGATTCCATCGCCTTCAGCCATGGGCATCGGCATGCTGATAACACCGTCTGTGATTATTACCTTCGTGATGGGCGGCGTGGCGCAACTCATCTGGAATCGAGTGTCACCGCAGACCGAAAAGGATTTTAGAATTCCGCTGGCGTCCGGGCTGATTGCCGGCGAAGCAATTCTCGCCGTTGTCTTTGCGATCCTCGCGGCATTTGGAGTGAATTTCTGACGCGTCAGAAGCCCGCGCGTAAACCAGGGCTCGCCATCGATCGTGCCCTCCCTCACGGTCGGGCTTCTGACACTACTTTGTATCGGCGTCAATCTGTGCTTATCTTTGGCTAAGCATGAATTGGCGCGACAACCTCATCGACGACGCGGCACAAATCCGCGAGCTGCTTTCCGAAACGAAAACGATTGCCGTGGTCGGCATCAAGACTGAAATGCAGTCGGGTCAGCCGGCCTTCTACGTTCCGAAATACATGCACAGCGCAGGTTTCAGGATCATTCCAGTGCCGGTTTACTATCTTGAAGTCACCGAGATCCTGGGCGAAAAGGTCTATCGAAAACTGATTGACATCCCTGATGAGATAGACATGGTCAACGTCTTTCGCCGCTCGCAGGACATTCCGCCGCATCTGGAAGACATCCTGGCAAAGAAACCGAAGTCGGTATGGATACAGTTAGGCCTCCGTCACGATGAGGTCGCGAAGGAGCTTGCACAAGCCGGCATCAAAGTCGTGCAGGACCGCTGCCTGATGGTGGACCATCGCCGTTTGATTTCTTAAGCCAACAAACCCTCGACACGCTCAAACAAACCGTGATAAAAGCTGGCGCGGCTTTTTCAATTAGAGCGTGGAAGTGTATACAGGCGCATCTTGCGCGTGATTTCACAGGCGCTGGTAACTCTACAAGTTACGTCACTAGCTGAAGTTTAGAAAATCAGTCCGACATGTTTGAGATATTGATTGATCGTCGAACAATTCTGCCGCTCAGGATGTTAGTCGCATCACTGGTGCTCGCTTCGACTGCGAGCGCGCAACAAATCAAGAACGCAAGTCCGTACGTCGCGCAGCCGCTGCCTCTATCAGCGGTCCGCTTGACGGGCGGCCCACTGAAACACGCACAGGATCTCGACGCTGAATTCCTGCTCAAGCTCGAGCCGGATCGCATGTTGGCTTATTACCGGAAACAGGCCGGGCTCGCACCGAAGGCGCCGGGTCTGACCGGTTGGGACGGAGACGGCCGCAACCTCACCGGACACATTGCCGGCCATTATCTTTCCGCAGTCTCGCTAATGTATGCGGCGACCGGCGACCAGCGCTTCAAAGCCTGCGCCGACTACATCGTCAAAGAGCTAAAAGAGGTCCAGGACAAAAACGGCGACGGTTTCGCGGTCGCTCTCGAGGGCGTCCGAGAAAAATTCAAGGAAGTGGCGGCCGGAAATATCCGTTCGACTTTCTTTGATCTAAACGGGCTCTGGTCGCCATGGTACACGCTGCATAAAACGTTTGCGGGATTGCGTGACGCTTACCGCTACACCGGCAACCGCGATGCATTGCAAGTTGAAATCAAGTTTGCGGCCTGGGCGGAAACGATTCTGCTTAAACTCGACGACGCTCAAACTCAAAAGATGCTCAACACTGAGTTTGGTGGGATGAATGAAGTGCTCGCCGACTTGTACGCGGACACCGGTGACAAGCGCTGGCTGGCGCTGTCGCATCATTTCGATCATCGCGCCGTAATCGATCCGCTTGCGCGACACCAGGACATTCTGAGTGGTCTGCACGGCAATACGCAGGTGCCGAAACTGCTCGGCTTGCTGATGCGCTACATTTACGCTGGCGATAAATCAGATGGCGAGGCCGCAGCATTCTTTTGGGATGCCGTTGCTTTACACCACAGCTACGCGACCGGCGGTCATGGCCGCGATGAGTACTTTGGTCCGCCGGATCAATTGAGTGAACGTGTCGATGGCCGCACAGATGAAAGCTGCAACGTCTATAACATGCTGAAGATGACGCGCAGTCTCTTCGCGCTTCATCCGGACATTAAGTATGCCGAGTTTGAAGAGCGTGCTCTCTTTAATCATGTGCTTGGCTCAATCGACCCGGAAGATGGTCGCACCTGTTACATGGTGCCGGTCGGCCGCGGCGTACGCCATGAATACCAGGACATGGCCCGCGACTTTACCTGCTGCGTGGGCAGCGGCATGGAGAGCCACGGTTTGCACGGTGAGGGCATTTATTACGAGGCGGGTAATCGGCTCTGGGTAAATCTATATGTGCCTTCAACTGCCGATTGGAAATCAACGGGCGCCAAACTCGCGATGGAAACTGATTTTCCGGAAGGCGAGTCGGCATCGTTGAAGCTGACGCTGGCCAAACCGAAACAACTGACACTTTCGTTTCGGCGGCCATCGTGGGCCGGTGAGGGATTCGCAATTAGAGTAAACGGCAAAGCGGTAATCCTGTTTTCAAAGCCGGGCAGTTACATCGAGATCACGCGAAGCTGGAAGAGTGGCGATGTGGTCTCGCTCACTCTGCCGAAGACTCTGCATGCAGAAGCCACGCCGGATAATCCCAACCGCGTAGCCTTGATGTGGGGACCTTTGGTGCTCGCCGGCGATCTGGAACCCGAGCGAAGAGGCGCGTGGACTGATCCGATTCCTTCTTTCATCACCGCCGAGCATCCGGTTAGCGACTGGTTGCAGCCTGTTGCCGAGCAGCGGGGCACTTTTCGCAGTGTTGGCGCGCGAATGCCCACGGGCGTCGTGAAAGAGGTTGAGTTCGTGCCCTTCTATCGTTTACACCGGCATGAATATGCACTCTATTGGGATTTGTACTCGGTTGATGCGTGGAACAAAAGGCTGCTCGAGAATGCGGCTGCCATGATGAAGCAAGGAAGACTTGAACGCGCCACTGTCAGTTTCCTTCAGCCGGGCGACGCGCAGAAAGAAAAGGATTTTAATCAGCAGGGAGAAGAGACCACTACGGATCGCCTGGCGGGACGAACTTCGCGGCGGGCGAAGAAGTGGTTCTCGTTCGATCTTCCGATTGATGCTGCGCACCCAATAATTTTGATGGTGACGTACCATCCGGAGGAACGCTCAAACCGTTCATTTGAGATTCTGGTTGACGGTCAACGCATCGGAGAACAAACGATTGACCGCTCTCAGCCCGGTAGCGCCGCCGGTCATTTTTTTGATGTTGAGTATAGAATTCCGGCTGAATTGCTGGCCGGGAAGCAGAAGGTTACGGTGCGGTTCCAGGCCGTGGGCAGTAATGAAGTCGCGGCCGTTTACGGCGTGCGATTGATTCGGGCGGATGCGGAGAGGTAGGGCTCGATCACAAAGGCGCGCCACGCGTTGCGGCGACGGCTCCGTAGGAGTCGAATATTTGTAGTTAATATCGGCCAAGGCTGTTTTAGCTCCGTAGGAGCCGCATCTTGACGTTCACGCTAAATGAATATGTCGCTCCTCCGGAGTCGTTCCGCAAGCAAGGACATGATTTCTACAAATATTTCGTCCCTACGGGACTTGCTTGCCGGTTGCGTCCGCGTTCCGGATTATTTTCGGGATTTCGTTAAGAGCGAGACTCAATGACTGACTCAATTACACGTCGCGATGTGATCAAAGGCCTCGGCGTGGTTGGCGCGAGCGGACTGCTCCCTTCTGGCAAAGCTTTGGAAGCGGAGATCAACCGCCCGCTACCGCAGGCGGTTCTGACTTCGTCACCAGCAGATGGCGAGATCACCTCACTTAGTTCAACCAGCGAAGTGTTCATCCCTCCGCGCGGTCGCGCGTTCATGAAATTCAGTTTTGATTTTCCCGAGCCAGTCGTCGCGTTTGGCGAACATCGTTTCGGCTTTCTGGTTTTCACGGCTGAAAACGCTTATGGCCTCGATCGCGAGAAGCTGCGAGTCGAAGTCGCGGGCAACACCCTGACGCTTAAATGCGATGGATTTGTCTGGGCCGGCGGTCAGGAACGCGCGCGCGGATCTCTGACGGCAACGTTCCGAAAAGAGATCGGAAAGATCGAATGGGACGTGGTTGTTGAGATGGAGCAGCCGATCAAGACCGTGACCACCGTGATTCGCGACGTTCCGCGCGGCCAGGTTTCATTCGGCGGCGGCGCCCTGAATGATCCCCGAGACAACGAACTTCTCAGCGCTTATCCCTTCGGTGGCGGCGACCTGCATGGCCCGGGCGCGGCCAACAGCATGTCGACCCCGTTGGCAGTAGTGCAGACACCGGCAGACGATTTCCTTTTCATTGCTCCCCTTGATGACAAAGTTCGACCCAAGCGTTTCTATTTTCAACCGGGTGAAAAGTCTTATCGCGTCGAAGCGATTTACGAACACGACGGCTGGCGTAACGATCGCAAACTAACGGTGCCACGCTGGCGCCTGGGCTACTCGAAAACATTCGACGGTGCGGTGCAAGCGCACATGAGCTTTATCGAAGCTGCGTTCAAGCTGCCGGCCTGGGACAGGCGCACGGACGTGCCGGCCTGGCTGCGTGGCATCGCCATGGTCACCACGCTGCATGGTATGCATTACACCGGATTCATGTTCAACGACTACGCCCGGATGGGCGAGATTTTGAAATGGATCAGCACGCAAATTCCCGCTGAGCGAGTACTGGTGTTCCTCTCATCGTGGGACGGTCGTTACTATTGGGACTATCCAAATTACAAGGTGCCGGAACGCATGGGAGGCGAGGCCGGCTTTCGCAAGTTAATCAAGGAAAGTCAGCAGCTCGGTTTCAAGATGATGCCAATGTTTGGCGCCAACGCCGCCAACCGGCGCCAGCCGGTATGGCCCAAAATCGCCGACGCTTCGACCAGAAAGATCGACGGCGACGTGTACGACATCAACTGGGTTGACTGGAACAACGATCGGCATCAGGACGCCTGGCTTACTTATATGAACCTCGGGGTTGATTCGTGGCGCAATTGGCTGGAAGCACGGATTTCTGAGGTCATCCAGCGATTCGGCGTTGACGCCTACTTCCTCGACATCGTCGGCGGTCACGTGAATGACGCGAGTGCAGACATGCACGAAGGCACCCGACGCCTGGTGATGAACCTGCGCGCCAAACATCCGAACGTTCTTTGTGTCGGCGAGATGCCTTACGATGCGCTGCACGCGTTCATTCCGATGTATCACGCGGGCGGCGGTCCGCGCTGGCAAAAATATTCGCGCTTCTTTCAACATCTCAGCAGTCCCGCCCCAGGCCGCGGCAGCACCGGCGTGCACGAAGCAGGATTTGGCCGCTTCAACACTGAGACGCTTTCACTTAACCCCAATGCCATCCCGACGCTTCAGGTTGTTGACGATACGTTTGCAAAGTATCAGGACGTCATGGCGGCGATCATCAGCAAAGCGAAAGAGCGCGCGGGGATTGTTTGAAGCATGCAAAGACCGCGAAGCGGTCTCGACCTACAGCCCAACGTTGCCGAAGGCTACGTTGGGTAAACGGCAAATGTATGTTCGCAACCCTGTCAGGGTTGCGGCGTGTCTTT
This sequence comes from Pyrinomonadaceae bacterium, assembly GCA_035469005.1. Lineage (GTDB taxonomy): Bacteria > Acidobacteriota > Blastocatellia > Pyrinomonadales > Pyrinomonadaceae > UBA11740. The sequence continues at coordinate 6,326 of DATISD010000341.1, forward strand.
TCACGACTCCCAGGGTAGCCGCGAAATGCGGCAACCCTGGGCTCTGTTACGTAACCGCTTCGCGGTTAGCAGGCAGGTGAATCATCTTGACCGTTTTACTCGCATTAATAATCTCGCTACTCGCGCAGGCTCCGCAACGGACCGTGCAAGCCAGCAACGTCAACGCGCGTTTGCGTGGCGTTAGTGCCGTAAACGAGCGGGTGACCTGGGCCAGCGGTTCGGGAAGCACCGTGCTACGTACCGATGACGGAGGTACGACCTGGAAAAAGTTAAGTGTAACCAGCGAGGCCCTCGACTTTCGCGATATCGATGCTGTCGACGAGAACATTGCTTACGTGTTGAGCATCGGGAACGGCGCAGCCTCGCGGATTTACCAGACCGTGGATGGCGGAGCGACCTGGACCCTTCAATTCCGCAATGAAGATCCAAAAGTCTTTCTTGACGCGATGTCTTTCTGGGATGCGAATCATGGAATCGTCGTCGGAGATTCGGTCGAGGGAAAGTTCTATATCCTGACTACCGGGAACGGCGGACGTGACTGGTCGCGCGTGCCCCCGGACGCGCTTCCGCCGGCATTGGAAAACGAAGGCGCTTTTGCGGCCAGCGGCACTAATATTGCCGTTTACGGGAAGAGCAGCGCCTGGATTGGGCTGGGAGCGGCCGCTCGCGCGCGAGTCTTGCGAACAACTGACGGCGGACGCAACTGGAAGATCAGTGAGACACCTCTAAAGTCTGGCCAGTCGTCGGGTATTTTCTCGATCGCATTTCTCGATCAGAAGCACGGCTTGATCGTTGGTGGTGACTACCAGAAAGAGAAAGAAGCCACAGACAATCTCGCTCTAACTGAGGATGGCGGTGCGACGTGGACTCTGGTCCAGGGGCTTTCCGGATTCCGATCAGTGGTTGCCTACATGCCCGGAACCAAAATAGTGATTGCGATCGGGCCGTCGGGTGGCGACTATTCGAATGATGGTGGAAAGCGTTGGACGCCGCTATCCGGCCCTGGCTTTGATACATTCAGCTTTGCGCGCGGGCAGAAAGTTGGCTGGGCTGCGGGAGCGCGTGGCGCCATTGGGCGGTTTGAGTTTCGATTGAGATCAGATCCGATAGAGCGCACAGCGGGGCAGTAGCCCGACCGTAAGTGAGGGCTCATGACATTAGAAAAAGCGAACAATAATCTGGGCCTCATTTTTCTTAAGACTTGCGCGTGCTGCGCACGCGTCTGCGGACGAGGGCGTCCGCGCTCCCAGTGTTAAGTCCCCCATTCAACTTTGGATTGGGTTTTCAGGCAAAGCCGTCGCGAATAAACGCACCAGAATCCTGAGAAACGAATTGCGACAAGCAGCTGGCATCATGGCAATTACTTGCGCCCTAACCAGCGTCATGTCCCAGTTTGTTTTGCCTTATCCGTTCCGTTCAGTGAGCGGCGCGGGTTCAATTGCGACAGTGCATGCTGAAAATGCTTCGGTCAACTACGACACAACCCACGACGTTTCAGCACCGCTAAGATCTATCATTCAATCCGAAGGTGAGGATGTCGACATCCCGGTCCAAAGGCCTTCTCCCTCGCCAACCCCGCCCGACATGACGAGTCCCCCGGGAGCGAAACTGGTCGAACAAACCAGCCAGGGAAACGGGCCGGGCGCCATAATCGTCGCCAACTTCGATGGTCTGGGCGCCGGTCTCAAAGGTCCACAGGGCACAGCAACTCTGCGTAACCCTTCCGACAACAGTCTCGCTGTCGGACGAGACCATATTTTCCAGATCGTCAACACGCGCATGGCCATCTTGTCGAAGAAAGGTAAGCAGTTCAATACGACCGGCGAAGTTGTCTATGGCCCGGTGCGAACCAATACCGTCTTCAAAGGATTCGGTGGCGCTTGCGAGAACACGAACAACGGAGACGCCGTCGTTCGCTACGATCAACTCGCCGATCGCTGGCTGATCGTGATGCCAACCTTTCGTCGTGGACCACCGAGACCGGATCAGCCCAAGCCCGGTCGCGGCGGCGAGCCCGCTCAATTAAGTGTTCCCGGTAAGACGAATCAACCCGGCAGCGCGGCGCCGCTGTTTGTACCGACACCCGAGTTTGGGCAACCGCCACAGCCCCGTGGACAGCCAACACCGACGCCGCTGTCGGGCCCTTACTCAATGTGCTATGCGGTGAGCACCAGCGGCGATCCCCTGGGTTCTTACTATCGTTACGAATTTCTGCGCGCGCTCTTTCCCGACTATCCGCGGCCGGCCGTGTGGACCGATGGTTATTACATTCCGACCAGCACCGGTGACGATGTAATTCAAAAGCACGCATGCGTTGTCGAACGAGAAAAGATGCTGCGCGGAGAAACTGCTCGCGAGCAATGCGTAATCATCGATGGCGTCAACTTTCTCAACAATGCCGATCTTGATGGCCACAACCTGCCGCCAAAAGGCGCGCCAAATATCATGATGGCCGCGGGCGGCACGCAACTGAAAAACATTCGGGAAGATGATTCGATCCTGGTGTGGGAGTTTCATGTCGATTGGGAGAACCCGGCGAACACTAAAGTGATCGGTCCCAACAAGGTAAAGGTGGCGCCATATCATTACCTGTGCGGCGGGCAGTTAACCAACTGCGTGCCACAGCCGGGAACGAATACGCGCCTCGATTCACAAGGCGACAAGATTATGGCGCGTTTGGTTTATCGCCGAATCGGAAATCGCGAGTCAGTGGTAGCAGTGCATTCGGTGAATACTTCGTCAGGTGGCGGCGGCGTGCGTTGGTACGAATTCCGTGTGAACAAAGACCGCGAGGTTGTGCTTTATCAACAAGGAACTTACGCGCCGGATAGTTTCTATCGTTGGATGGCGAGCCCGGCGATCGATCGTCAGGGCAACATCGGAATTGGTTATTCGTTCGGCGGGTCGCCTAACTTTGTGGGCCAGCGTTTTGCCGGTCGACTGGCGAAAGACCCGCCCGGCAAGTTGACCCTGAAGGAGAACGTTTTGGTCGCAGGCGAAGCACCTCAGAGTGTCATGCGCTGGGAGGATTACACCCAGACTGCCGTTGATCCGAGCGACGATTGCACCATCTGGTACGTCGGAGATTATCTGAAAAAAGGCGAAACGAATTACACGAGCCGAATCTCGGGGCTGCGCATGCCTGGATGCCGATAGGATAAGTTGGCTACCAAATCAACAAAGAGATTCCCGAAAAAGGTCGTGGATGCGATTCGCGACGGTAAGATCCTCGGCATTCGGGCGGGTACAAAGCCGCATCGCATAATCGGCATCTGGGCCGTGGTAGTTGAAGGTCGCGTGTTCGTGCGTTCGTACACCTTGAAACCCTGCAGTTGGTGGCGCACCTTTCGCGAAGAACCGCGTGGAATTATTGAAGTCAACGGAAAGCAGATTAAGACACGTCCAGTTTTTACGCGGAGCGAACGGCTGAAGAACCTCGTCGATCGCGCGTACGCGGAGAAGTTTCCCACGCCGGGCTCACGAGTTTTCGTTGAGGGCTTTAAAGAAAAGAAGCGGCGGGATACGACTACTGAACTGATGCCGCTTTAGCATTTATCCGCAGATTGCACAGATTGCGCAGATGATTCGCGAGCGCTAGCGAGCGGGATAAAGGGCGTACACTGGGCTGTTCGGTCAAATCGATTCGGAAACTTGCTTGAAAGAGGTCAGAACCGGGAGCGGTAGCGACCGGGTTGTTTTCGTCGCAGAGCGACGATTGAATTTAGCCCGGCCTTTCAAAGGCCGGGATTGAAGAGGCGAGCCTGGTCACGTCGCGTTAGCGACGATTGAGCAAGCGTTCCAGTCGTCGCTGACGCGACGAAGGGGCTAGCTTCATTACAATCCGTGGCTTGAAAGTCACGGCTAAAGTCATCTCGACGCTACGCGTCGGAAGATCGAAGCGAGATTTCACAGAACGTCCTGTATCCATGCTGTACCTCGTCGTAATCGTGCTCGCCTTAGCCGCCGGCGCCGGCTATTGGTACTTCAGACGCCGGCGGCAGGCGCAAGCCGCAGCTGACATCCTTAACGATCCAAATCCTTTAGCAACGTGGACGTACACACCAATGGAGTGGCAGCAGGCCGTGAGTGACGAGTTCACCTGGGGAAAGTCTGACGGCGGCTCAGCACAGATTCGCATCTGTCAGAGCGGTATTTATATCTGGTCAGACTCGCAGTCACGTGTCTACGAGTTGGAAACTGGGGGTAAATTCGTCACATTTGCCGGTTACCTCGGCGCCGAGGGAAGCCCGCTCAAATTGCGTCTCCGCTGGAGGAAGATTACATACGATAAGAACGGCAACGAGGAAATTCACTACTACAAAGAAGACTATCGCATTCCCGTACCCTTGAGAGAGAAAGAGGCCGCCTTGAAAGTCGTGGACTACTTCCAAACTCGGTTGGAAAATCATTTGGACACCTACACCGCGTTAGTGCCTGACGACGAGCCCATCAGCTTGTTTGGCAAGGATTCCGTTTAGACGGGGGTGGTGCGGTTTTGCCCGAAAAGTCTCCCTCGAGAAATTTGGACAGCTTTTAGTCTTCGCCGCGTAGCGCCGGTTTGAATGCACCCCGGCCTTTCAAGGCCGGATCAACCCGCGCCATCAAACATCGTCGCGTCAGCGACGGATGAAACCTTCACTCAGTCGTCGCTGGCGCGACGTGACTGGGTTAGCTTCTTCGATCCCGGCCTTGAAAAGCCGGGCTACATTCAGCCGTCTGTCGGTCTGCGACGAAGCAGAACGTCTTAACAACACTGATCGACTTTTTGCGCAAAGCTGGGTGGTACGGCTTGGCTGAAGCGATCTATTTTTCTACGCTATAATCTCCTCATGAATAAGCGTGCGAAAAAGCGTCTGCTGGAAGCTATAAGAAAAGACAAGTTAGAACGCCCCAACCCCGCTCAGAAACCGATCCCAACTTCCCCCAGGGACCCCAAACAGCAATCCGGTTTTCTTCCGAGGCCCGACAAGAAGAGAGGCTAGTTCTGCCATGCTCAACTTCAAATACATTCGCGCCGCCCTGGTAGCTGCGGCGTTTGCTGCTTTGATTTTGTCCAGCGGCGCCAGTCCACACCTGATGAAAGGCAGTTTAGAGGAACCGCAGGTCATGAACGGTGATGCGGCTGAATCAGATTCAGTATCGCCTGAACCGATAAACGCAACCTCGACTTTCTACAGTTTGCGACGCGACTTGCGCCGGTGCGTGTCGCCACTCTGTGGCGGTTATTTCGTTAGGCGCGCAAATCTGTCATCTACGCGGTGCGCTGACGGACGCTTCATGCGTGAGTGCTATGTCGCGGAGATCGATTGGAACGGTCAGCCGCAGAGCGACGAAACCCCGATGCTCGTGCGCGGAAAAATCGTCGCCAGGCGTTATGGACAATTCGGCAATCTCGGGGAGTTGCGCGTAACTCAGTCGTGGAAGTCGTTGGGCGCTAACGAACCTGTCGGCACTTTCCATCTCGTCCGTGATCGCGGAGTTCGCTGCATCGCTTTCCCTTGTCCAACCCATCGCGAAGCGCGGCTGAACTCGAGCTTCAGCCGGAACATTGCCGGGGTTAACCTGGAGGCGGCCCGCCTGGGAGACAACAACGCGCCAGTCGCGCAAGCGGCGATGACCGGGCCGGATGGTTTGATTGTCACCGGTCATGACGTTCGGGTGACCGGCCCGGGAGGTCGATCGTTCGAACTAAGAGCGACGCAAGTCTACGTGCGGAACAAGTCGGACAATGGCTCTGAGAAGCCGGAGGGTGGCTCCATGAAGCCATGTTTCAAGACCGGCTGTTCAAGTCAGGTCTGCGCCGATCATAATGTGGTTACCACCTGTGAGTTTCGGCCAGAGTACGCCTGTTATCAGAAGGCCACGTGCGAGCGTCAGTCAGACGGCAACTGCGGCTTCACCCGAACGCCGGAGCTGACCGCTTGCCTTGCGAGGAGATGAATTCGTCACGATCTTTCAGCGATCACTTGCATCTTGTTTTGGCGCAGAGCTTTTACCGCCCTAAAGGCTGGTGTCAACTATATTTTTAACTTTCAAGGCCGGGAATGGATGAGGCGGTTGCTACGACAAAGTTCATTCT
>DATISD010000342.1:0-2833 GCA_035469005.1 Pyrinomonadaceae bacterium
CGGCGACAACGCGCATGCAACGACGATTGACGGTGCGGCTCAGTTTGGCGAAATCGTCTTGATGGCGATCCCTTTCGGCAAATACAAGACGCTTCCTGCGGATGCTTTCAAGGGCAAGGTGGTCATTGACGCTGGGAATTATTACCCGGAGCGTGATGGAAGATTCGCAGCACTCGACAACGACGAAACCACGTCCAGCGAATTGGTGGCCTCGCACTTGAAGGAAGCACGACTGGTCAAAGCCTTTAACACGATCTATTTCAAACATCTCGCCAGTCAGGGCGACACGAGTTTGCCGCTTGGAGATCGTCGCGCAATTTTCATTGCCGGCGATGATTCGGAAGCGAAAGAAATTGTCGCGCGCTTGGTTGAAGAGGTCGGATTTGCCGCGGTCGACAAAGGCTTTCTGCATGAAGGGGGCCGCAGCCAGCAGCCCGGGACTACTGTTTACAACAAGGACGTGACCGCCAAAGAGGCCGCCGCCCTTTTATCTACTGACTGAATGTCTAATTTCTGGTTCATTTGAGGGAGGAACTTAATGGCAACACTATTTGACCCATTGAGGGTCGGAAATCTCGAACTTAGTAATCGCATCATCATGGCGCCGATGACGCGCAGCCGGGCCAATGACGAAGGAATTCAGCCGCCCTACGCTGCTGAATACTACGGCCAAAGGCGATCAGCCGGGCTGATTATCACCGAAGCGACGAACATATCGCCCATGGCGAAAGGGTATGTGCGCACTCCTGGTATCTACACGGAAGCGCAAATCGAAAGCTGGAAACTGGTGACCGATGCTGTGCACGCCAAAGGTGGGAAGATTTTCATACAACTATTTCACACTGGAAGAATCGCTCTACCTGACTTTCTGCCGGATCACGTGCAGCCGGTCGCGCCCAGCCCGGTTCGGGCAAAGGGACAAAACTATACCGACGAAGGCATGAAGGAATTCGTCACGCCGCGTCAGCTTACTCCTGAAGAAATTGAGCGGACCGTTCGCGACTTCGCATCGGCAGCCAGGAACGGAATTGCGGCGGGTTTCGATGGAGTCGAACTGCACTCGGCAAGCGGTTATCTTGTTCAGCAGTTCCTTTCGACAAACGCGAATCTTCGCGTCGACGAATATGGCGGCTCGATCGCAAACCGCACCAGATTTCTCTTCGAAGTGCTGTACGCGATGATCGACGCAGTTGGGTCGGAGCGAGTTGGGGTGAAGTTTTCACCGCGCATGCCTTTCAACGACATCGAGGAAACCGACGCCGACGTTTTGTACCCTTACATCCTCGAGCGGTTGAACGATCGAAGGATCGCTTACGTGCACGTGGGTGATTTCAGCGGCGAAGGCTGGCACGCGAAACTGCGTCCTGTCTACAAAGGAGTCCTTTTCGCCGGCACTGGCTTTACGAAAGAATCCGGTGAAGCATTGCTGGAAAATGGTGGGGCAGACGCAATCGTTTATGGCACTAAGCATCTGGCTAATCCCGATCTGCTGGAAAGATTCAAACGAAATGCGACCTTGAATGAACCGGATCCGGCAACGTTCTATACACCTGGTGTACATGGCTACACCGATTACCCGACCCTGGGAGAACTCGCGGCGACGATATAACGTTTACGATTACAACTGGGAGACAAAAAATTAATATCATGGACATGTTGCAAGAACTTGAATTACTAAGCAACGAACAATCTGAATCTCAGAACGGGCGAGGAATCAACGATCGTTCGGGGTCTTCGCAACCAGACGAAGAACTTCTAGACGCGTATTCCCGTGCGGTCATTACTGCGGCGGAACGCGTCAGCCCGTCGGTTGTTTACATCGAAGTTGAGCAAATTGCCAAAACGAGCAGGCGAGGTCCTGCTCGAATGCCCCGCGAAGCGCGCGGCAGTGGCTCGGGTTTCATCTTCACTCCCGATGGCTTCATCCTGACGAATAGCCACGTCGTTCATGACACGAAGAGGATCGATGTAACTGTATTGGATGGTCGCAAGTGTCAGGCAGATTTGATTGGAGATGATCCGGACACCGACTTGGCGGTGATCAGAATCAACGCGCCCAATCTGGTGCCGGCTCGTCTTGGTGACGCGCAACAGGTCCGGGTGGGCCAGTTGGTTCTGGCTATTGGCAATCCTTACGGCTTTCAATACAGCGTCGCCGCTGGCGTCGTCAGCGCCTTAGGCCGCTCGCTGCGATCGCAATCGGGCCGCTTGATGGATGCGGTCATTCAAACTGATGCGGCACTCAATCCAGGCAACTCGGGCGGCCCTCTGGTCAATTCTCGCGGAGAAGTCATCGGCGTGAACACCGCGATGATTCTGCCGGCGCAGGGAATCTGTTTTGCTACTTCGATTGACACAGCGAAGTTTGTCGCGAGTCGTTTGATTCGCGACGGCAGAGTCAGTCGCAGCTACATCGGCCTGGCAGGGCAGAATGTTCCACTGCCACGGCGAATTGTGCGCTACTACGATCTTCCGGTTGAAAGCGGAATCCTGGTTGTATCTTTTGAGGAGAATAGCCCGGCGAGAAGAGGCGGAGTGCGCGAGGGCGATATAATAATCGGCTTTGCCGATCATCCGACGAAAGGCATTGATGATCTTCATAAGCTGCTGACAGAGGAACAGATCGGACATAAATCGGCAGTCCTGGTAATCAGAGGCACGCAAAAACTGAGCTTGGGTGTCATTCCTGAGGAGTCAAAGAAACGGAACGGATGATTACGGCGGACCAGCATTGTATCGACGACGGCTTTGCCCCAAAACACACCACGTCTGGCCAAGTGCATTGAGCGGCGTTACGGAACCGCGAGCGATAGCGAGCGGAATAAAGGACAAC
>DATISD010000343.1:0-5187 GCA_035469005.1 Pyrinomonadaceae bacterium
GAAGACGGCGTGCCGCAGACGCTGTTCACTTTTCAACGCGAAACGGAACGGCCCTTGTCGATTGCTTTTTTAATTGATGTCAGCATTTCGGAAGAACGCACACTGCCCGATGAAAAAGCCGCGGCGCGCAGTTTCATAGAAAAAGTAATCCGTTCTGAAAAGGATCAGGCGGCTATTATTCCTTTTGAAGGTTACGCGCACGTCGAACAGCCTTTGACCCGTGACGTGCTCGGAATTTATCGCGCCCTCGAAGCCGTCGAAATTGCGTTTCCTGCTTACACCGGCGTAGCGCCGGCTTTGGGTGGGATTCAATCAGGCCCTGGAACAATTGCACCACCGCGGGAAGGCTCAACGGCGATTTGGGAAGCTGTCGCTTTGACGTCTCGAAATGTCCTGGGACGCAGTTACAGCCAACGACGCCGCGCCATCATTCTACTGACAGACGGACAGGACACCAGTAGCCGGGTCACGCGGGCGACCGCGATTGACCAGGCAATTCAGGCCGAAACCGTCATCTATGCGATTGGCATTGGCGATAAACGATACGAAGGAATCAACAAAGACGCGCTGACTGGCCTCGCTGAAAAAACCGGCGGCCGCGCCTTCTTTCCCAAAAAAGAGACGGACCTGGCTGCCGCTTTTCAGGAAATCGAGCAGGAACTTCGATCGCAATACCTGCTCGCCTACAGTTCGACCAACAAGGCGCGAGATGGAAAGTTTCGTTCGATGACGATCGAGATTGCGAGCCCGAGTCTGGCTAAAGAAAAATTGAAGCTACGTTATCGGCCGGGATACTTTGCGAAGAAAGATGGCAGGTAGAGGTGATCGCAGCGAACGCCTTTCCCAAAAAGTGATTAACATCACATGGTTATGCCGCCTGGTGAGCGGAAGGCCTGTGGTCTTCGGCAAGTTAGCTAACTGGATTTGGGGCCACGTCCAGATTTTGGGGCGCGGCCCCGAATTCGTTATGGAAGGCGGACGGAGCGCAGAGCTTCCGCACATCGGGCGGCATAGCCGGAGATTTTTTGAGCACGGCCGCAGCGAACCTTAACCTGTGACGGTCTTTTCGATTCGACGATCCGGCACCAACCACATCACCGCAACAAACATATAAATCGCATAAGCCAACCACGGTCTTACAAAAGCCAGCGGAATCCCTACCAGATAGATCACCATCGAAACTTTCCCCTTGAAGTCTCGGCCGATGGCGGTGGCCAAAACTGAATCGCGCGGATGAATGGAAAGTAAGGACAGCGTCAGTATGAAATACCCGATAGATGACAGCAGCAGCACCATACCGTAAAGCGCGACTGGCCAGGGACCAAACCGGCTCTGACCTATCCACGCAGTCACGAACGGAGTCAGTGACAACCAAAACAGTAAATGCAGGTTCGCCCACAAGACGCGACCGTTGACATGCTCAACGGCCTGCAACAGGTGATGGTGGTTGCTCCAATAAATGCCGATGAAGACAAAGCTCATGGCATAGCTAAAAAACACCGGCAACAATGGGCGAAGCGACGCCAGGTTAGCATCGCGAGGTGGGCGCAATTCGAGCACCATGATCGTGATGATAATCGCGATCACGCCGTCACTGAATGCTTCCATGCGATTGCGGGTCATGTGGCGTTATAGTTGCTCAAACTCCGTCTGCGTGAGACGCGCTTGGCGCAGAATACTTCGCAATGTTACCGAAGCTACTTCACGATGTTTGGGGACTGTGGCAGTAAGAGTTCCCACATGACTTTCAGTTAACCCCGGCTAATGAATGCCTTTCATTTTAGCTTACAAGTGAGTACGAAGCACTAACCTTGAAACGTCCGGCCCTTTCCCTATATCCTCGCCCCAGTAATCATGCCAGCCAGAAAAAATCTTCTTGCAGTCATTCTCGGTGGTGGCGCGGGCAGCCGTCTGTTTCCTTTAACTGAGCAACGATCAAAACCGGCGGTGCCGTTGGGTGGTAAGTATCGGCTCGTCGATGTCCCGATTTCTAATTGCATCAACTCGGACGTCATTCGGATGTTCGTTCTAACGCAATACAATTCAGCGTCACTGAACAGGCACATCGCGACGACTTATCGCTTTTCGCCGTTTGCAGATGGTTTCGTGGAGATAATCGCAGCCGAGCAAACTCCCGAGCGACCCGACTGGTTCCAGGGAACAGCAGATGCCGTCCGCCAGGTGTTACCGCATATTCGTGATTGGCGCATCGACACACTCCTGATTCTGTCCGGCGATCATCTTTATCGGATGGATTACGGCAAGTTTCTCGCGCGTCATTTCGAGAGTAACGCCGACATCACCGTCTCGGTAATTCCCATGGCCGCTGACTCAGCCAGCGAGTTTGGTTTAGTTAAGACTGACCCTGCCGGCCGTATTATCGAGTTCAGCGAGAAGCCGAGCGGCGCGGCACTCGACGCAATGCGCCTCGATACGACTGTGCTGGGCTTAACTTCGGATGAAGCGCGGGCGCGTCCCTTTCTCGCCTCGATGGGGATCTACGTTTTCAAGTATGACGTGATCGAGAAAGTTCTGGCCGAAGATACTTCGCGGCTGGATTTCGGCAAGGAAGTCATTCCCGGAAGTCTTAAGAATTACAACGTCCAGGCTTATCTCTTCAACGGATATTGGGAAGACATTGGGACCATTGCGGCTTTCTATAAAGCGAACCTGGATATGACGTCCGCGATTCCACCGTTCAATCTGTTCGACGCCGAAGCGCCGCTGTTTACGCGCGCGCGCCACTTACCACCGTCAAAGATCGACAACTGCGAGATTCGCGATTCGATAATCAGCGAAGGCTGCATTATCAACGGCGCGAAGATTAGCCGCTCGTTGATCGGTTTGCGCAGCCGCATTGGCGAGGGAGCGCAAATCGAAGCCGCCTACATGATGGGCGCTGATTATTACCAGACCCTGGAAGGCATGTTGGGCGACGCCCAAGCCAGGCGGCCGCGCACAGGGATTGGCGAGCGGACGATCGTGCGACGCGCAATTGTCGATAAGAACGCACGGATCGGCGCCGACGTACGTTTGTTGAATGAGAGCGGTGTTGAGAATGCGGATGGCCCAAACGGCATGTACTACATCCGCGACCGCATCATCATCGTGCCGAAGAATGGTCTGGTGCCGGACGGGACGATTGTGTGAGTGTCAGAAGCCTGACCGTAAGTGAGGGCATCTCAATAACATACTCACGTGGCATCTTCAGTTTAGGTCCAAGAGCGCCGAAGGCGCGGCATTCAGTAGCCGCGGCCGCAAGGCCGTGGATCAAGAGCCGCGAGATAAGATCGAGGCCCGAAGGGCCGACACTTCTTTACGATGTGATAATGCCGCACCTTCGGCGCTCAACCATTTTTGTTTCGAGATCCACGGCCGTCACGGCCGTGGCTATTAAATGACGGTCCTTCGGACCTTGCAGATCATCCCCTCCGCATCTTTATTCGACAGCGGTGGTCAAGTATGTGATTGCCCTATTTTGAGTAGCCCCTGGCCGACGCGCGCCTACCTCACAAACCCTCGATTAAAATTCTTCTTCAAAACCGGCGCACTTGGTTGCGGGTTGTTCCGCTGGGCTGCAGCGTTGGCGCCCGGCTGAAACACATAGCTATCGCGCGTGCGCACTACTAACTCAGGCCGGTTAACCCGTACTTTGATGTTGCGACGCTCGCCCGGATGCGGCGTGTTTGTCGGATAGTAACCCAGACTGTATTGCCGCCTCAGTTCCTCGGCCACCGATTGGAAGGCAACCGACAGGTTCTGCTGTTCCGCGTTGTAAAGCCGCGCCCCACTGACGCGCGCCAATTCGTGGAGATATTGATCGCCCAGCTCGTACTCCGCTCGACTGGTTCCGGTACCCGGCCACCCGCCACCACCGCGGCGGCCGCCACGCGGGTTAGGATAACCGCCGCCGCCGCCCGGGTAACCTCCGCCGCCACCGCCAAGAATGCCGCCCAGTATGTCGATGATCACGTTTCCGCTCGAGCCGCCACCACCTGGCCAGCTTCCGCCTGGGTTCAGGATGCCCATGTCAGTGAAGGTGTCGTATTCGACCGGATAGATCAGCGCGTCAAGCTCTTCTGCATCGCGCACGTTCGATTCGTAAGTACCCTGCCGGCTGGTCGTGTCAACGCCATCAGTGAAGAGGACTATTGCTTTGCGGCCCTGGATCTGATTGAGGTGTTGATTGATAACTTCGTCAACGGCGTCGTAAAGACGAGTGCCCGAGCCGGGCTCAGTGCGCCGAATCGCCTCACGCAGTCTGTTTCGGTCATTGGTGGGTTGAGACAGAAAGCGAATCTTGTCGCTGAAAGCAACCACCATCACGCGATCGTCCGCCCGCAGTTGTTCGACAAAGGCGATAGCCGCATCCTGGATTTCTTCAAGCCGAAATCGAGTTGAGCCGCTGGTATCAATCATCAACACCACGGTGAAGGGTTTTTCAGTCGAGGCAAAATAAGCGACTCTCTGCTCAACTCCATCTTCCCAAACGTGAAAGTCGTTCTGGGAAAGGTTAGGAATAAATTTTCCATCCCGATCCATGACGGAAACGGGGATGCTGACGAGCGTGGTGTCGATCTTCACGACATCGCCTTCACCAACTTCTTCCGGTCCGGCGTCTTTCTGGGGCGCGGTTGGTTTCTGCTCATTCGGATTGCGATTCGCTCCGCCGAGCACCGGAGCGCGCCCCGGCCGCGGTGGCTGTGAAGGGTCGTCCGTTTGTTGCGGTGCAGTTCGCGACTGGTTTGGCTGACCCTGTTGAGGTGAAGCAGGATTCACGCGCCGAGGACGCGTCTGCGATTGTGCGGTCACCGTTATAGCGACTGCGAACAAACAAAGAAGGACGAGGGCAGTAAATGTTCTCATGGCTAACTCCTTGGGGAGGCGAAAACCGCTTTTCCTGGCGTCGTAGATATTACTACGAACGCCTTTTGATGCTGATACAAGGCGGCATCGTTGTAGCCCAAGTTATTAACTTGCAGCACTAATCAATACGCGCCGCAGCATCGAATTTGCGCGTTGGGGAGACGAATTGGGGAGAGATATCGAAACTGTGAGGAAGATAGCACTCCTGCTGGCATCGAGCAAGGGAATGGATCACATGGTAGTGGTGCATTTTCAATCCAAATGGAAGCAGTGGGGTTCCTGGCAGCAAGGCCCGTCAGGGCCGAAATATTTGTAGGAGCG
>DATISD010000344.1:0-3975 GCA_035469005.1 Pyrinomonadaceae bacterium
ATCAGGAAATCATTCCTGGTAATGGCGGCAGGGATTTTCTCTGCCTCCTGAACAATTGATGCGGTGCCCTGCGTCTCGAGTTGATATGCCGAAGATATCTCTTCGGTCGATTTCGAGGCACGATCAAGGGCGTTGAGCAATTGGGCAATCCAGGCGTGCAACTCAGGCTCGGTGGGATTGTGGGCCACGGACTGAATAATGCCGATGGCGAGGCGATCCTCGGCGCGATTAAAATTAAAGACGTCCTCGCTCGCCTGCCGGCTTTGTTCCTGTTTCCATTGGAAAAGCTCTTCCACCTTAGGGTGCTTGATAATTGCCACCCGCTGGTCGTAATCAAGAAACCATTGGATCACGTCCGGCAGCGAGTCGTAATCAACCGCACCGTATTTATCGCGCCCAAGAACCGGGCCGCTGATCGCGTCCTCCGCAGATACTGTCTTGTTTCCGTTCTGATCAGTCACGAGGATCGTTTACCGCTGGCCATTGATGTTAAGGGTGAAAGCCGCGCGGGCTTCGCCGACACGCTCGCCGCGGCGATTCGTGATTGGAATCGGCGCGTACTCTGAAAGCTCAGTTAGATCATTATCGGCGACCACCTGCAGCTGTTTCAGCGCTTCGATTACTGCCGGAGGCCGCGCCCTAAGATCGTCGCCGTCGTCAATCTTAAGCGCGAGACCCAACCCTTTCGGCCATTCTCCGCAAGGTAATACACCCACGGTATACACTCCTTCGGCGCCTATCTTTGAAACCAACCGGCCCTTTCCTGCCTTAATCAATTCAGTATCGAGACGATCTTTTGACCCGCCAATCATTTCGGGAAACTTGATCATCGCGTTAACAATGCGCCGGCACGCGTCGCGGGTCGCCGAATCAAACCGATCATCCGGCGAAATCAAACGCGCGTAACCCAGCGCCATCGACCGCACGGGAAGACCGAAGACAGGAACGCCGCACCCATCAATTCCAATCTTCATCTCATCAATTGGCACGTCGCAAAATTGAGAGACGACTTTCGCCACGGCCTGTTGTACCGGATGGTCCCATTCATCGTAAGTCGCGGTCGGAGCGCCAAAATGTTTAGCCAGTCCCAGCATGGCTGCGTGTTTTCCCGAACAGTTATTCTGCAAGGCTCTGGGTTCTTGCCCCCTCCGAATCAGTTCGCGCGCGACTTCGACACTGAAGGGCTCGTGCGCGCCGCACTTCAACGCGCTTTCCTCCAAGCCAATTTTTGTAAGCATCGCCTGGGCAGTCTCAACATGCATCGGTTCGCCACTGTGCGATCCGCACGCGAGGGCAATCTCTTTTTCGGTAAATCCGAAAGCATCGGCGGCGCCCGAAGCGACAACCGGAAGGGCCTGGAAAGCTTTGCTGGAGGAACGAAAGTAGGTGACCATCTCAGGCGAACCCAATTCGGCCACCGTTTCGCCCGATCCGTCGACTGCCGCCAAATGACCGCGATGAATTGATTCGACAATTGGCCCCCGCCAGACTTCCACCAGAGGCACCGGCGCTCGATTTGCAAATTCACCTTCCCTGGACATTGATGAGCATCTTAACTGCTTCATCAATAAAAAAGGAACGCGGGATTTCGAAACGGTGTCGATTTGGAGTTATCGCGGGAACGACAAATCACTGAAGTTGTTGGTTCGACGAAGACCTTTCGGCGAGTGCGCGTTCAATCGTATCGTGCAAGCGACTTCGACTCTGGCCGCTTGAGTATCCATTCCAGTGGGCGACAATGCGACCGTCCGCGGCGATGACCAGGGTCTGCGGAATCACGCTCCGGCCATTCATCAGCATGCGCGCAGTTTCACGATCCACCCAGCCCAGGCGGAATCCAAAATTAAAATCACGTGCAAACTGTCTCACTTTTTCCGAGGCTGTCCGCGGATCTTCTGTCGTCAGGCCGATGAATTCCACCGGCCGTGCGGCAAATTCTCTTCGCACTTTTTCGTAATCAGGAACCTCGCGACGGCAGGGGCCACACCAGGTCGCCCAGATGTTGATGACAACTATCTTGCCGCGAAAGTCCGATAGCCGAAAACTGCCTTTGTCGATTGATTTGAGTTCGTGGTCGGCGACGTCTTCCGGGAGGACACTTAGTTCTGTGATCGGCGCCAAACGCTCCGGTTGCGATTCAACCGGCGGGGTTTCGACAATCGTCTCTCTTGGTGGTGGCGGATTGGTGATTCTTCTGCCTGATTGCGCGGCCGTACTCGCCGTCAAAACAAGCAGGAGAAGCGAGAGGAGGATAATTTTTCTCATTGGGTCCTCGCGAGAGACTAAGGCGAAATTCGGCGCCCGAATTCTATCTCAACATAGGTTCGATGAAAAGAATTGAATGAAAGGTGCGGAGCGTTTTGCCTGAGGTTATTGCTTGTTCGCCTGCTCAGTGGACGAGGAGGCGTTGGGGGAATTTACTGAACGCGTCCGAACGGATGCGTTTTTTGAGCGCTTGCCGCCAAGTTCCAGGATGGTAAGTTTCACTAACCGGCGGCCGAAACGCAATGCCTCTCCAGCCGTCGGCGTCCAAATATCAATGCGATGCCCTTTTACCGACCCGCCGGTATCAGCCACTACGTACTCGCCGCTCCAAAGTCCGGCGTCGACGCGGACTCGAGTGCCTATGGGCAGGAAACGCGGGTCAGCGGCGATCACGCCACGGGCGACCGCCTTTCCGCTCGCCGTTCTGCCGCGCAGGCTATAAGCCGTTGCCGTATAGTTTTGGCCCGGAACGACGATGTTTTCGGCCACTTTATCGACTGTTGTACTGATGCCTGTAGACGGCGCTTCGGTCACGACTGGCTTTGAATTCGTAGGATTGGCCGTCGTACCGTTCTGAGTTGCTACCGCGGGCAAATTCGGCTGAACGCTTGATTGCTGATTTGTCTGCTGAACTGGCTTGGGATCTTGCTGCTGAACGTAGGTTCTGGCGTGGGAAATTACTGAGAAAGCGAGAAGCACACTTACCACGCTCAGAAATGTCGATTTCTTCATCAAATGCGGGATCTCCTATCCGACGGTTTTAAGCCAACTTTCCAATGAAGTCGCGCGCGAGTCAGGCTCTTGCCATGACTCGACCTTCGGCTCTAGGAGACTGAAGGTGTCTGTCAGCCGAAGTCGGGACTACATCCTTATGCGCGGCCCTGAAAAGACCTTGTTATGAAACCACCTACCCAGGCGGTGGTTATTCCCTGGACTAAATTGATTGATCAAAACAAAAGCGAACCGTATTGGTTCGCTTTCTTAACATGGGGAAGGCTAACACAGCCCTTCGAAGGCTGTCCAGGCAGGTCAAAGACGATTTGACTGTGATTTTGTTGCGGCGCTTAGGGCAAGAACCTTCGCAGAGTAAGTCAAGTTACAACGACTCAGCGGCTTACGCCTGCTCAAGTCCGGCGTATTTTTCGACCAATTTCTTCGCCCCATAGCCCGGAAAGCTGACCGTGACCTTCGTCTGATCCCCCGAGCCCTCGCGTCGCAGCACCAGGCCGCGGCCATACTTGGCGTGTCGAACATACGAGCCTGGCATGAAGGGTTTTGGGGTCGCGTATCGGGTGTCGGACGCGACTTGGCCGGCTACGCCGGTTGTACTCCGGCTTGTGGCTTTGGACTTTGGATTTTGGACGTGAGATCCGCCCATCTGCTGGTTACGTTTGCGAAAAAACTCTTCAATCGATTCGACGCTGTCGTATGTCTTGCCTGAATACTTGAGGCCCGGCCGGCCGGCACTTACTCGACCAGAGACGCCGAATGCACCCTCATCTTCTGCGTCGGGCATCTGGTTATCATATTCGTATCTGAGCGAGCCCGCGGCCTCTCCCAGTGCCTGCGACCCGCGCGCGAACGATAACCACGAGCGACCTCGGGAGACGTCCTCGATCAGCTCAAGCGGCATTTCATTCAGAAACTGTGAAGGCTCTGAGGCCAATTCTTCGCCGTAAACGCGGCGTTTTACTGCATGAGTTATGTACA
>DATISD010000345.1:0-1728 GCA_035469005.1 Pyrinomonadaceae bacterium
GTCTTCGCTCCGGAGGAGCGAAATGTTTATAGCAACCCTGCAATCATCAGAAAGAACATCGGATTTTCAAGCTGTCGCGAGCTATAAACATCTGGTCATTTACGGGACGAAAGACTCGTAACATGAAGGAAGCGGGTCTTCACCTTCGCAACGAGATGGAAGAAGGTCCTGGTGGTAAACAAATCCAGTTGGAAGATCCTGACGGTAATCCGATTGAGTTATTCGAGCCGGCTCATTAGTTCTGCTACGAAAAAATTTGGAACAATTGGGGGTCAGGCCTGCGATTTGCGATTCTTAATTAGCAGCCGGGTGTCTCTTGGCAGCGAGGAAGCACAAATCACAAGCCTGACCGCCAGCCTTACGGCCAGGTCGGCCGCGAGTTCAAACTTCGGCCCTTCTCTGCCGGTTCAATCTTGACGTTGCGGAATAGAATCGAGCCGCCTGCTTCCACGACCTCGCTGGCTCGAACGCCACGGAAGACACAATCAACAAAACTCACGCCGTCAATAACTGCGCCGGGAAAACTGGTGATCCACATCACGCGCGGGCTGTTTGTGCTTCTGACATTTTCGAGGTTGACGTTGCGCACGACCGGTTTGTAGGCACCGTTGGGACCTGTCTCGTACATGAAATCGATAGTCAGCACGGCTTCTTTCACCTGGCCAATCTCGACGTTTCGCATAAAGACATTTTCGGCAAAGCCACCGCGCCGCGCATTGGACTTGAAGCGCAGCGCGCGTTCCAGATTCGGACTGTCCATGCGGCAATTCTCAATAAACACGTTGCGGATTCCGCCCGACACCTCGCTGCCCAGGACCACCCCACCGTGTCCGTCCTTCATCGTCGAGTTGCGCACGATGATGTTTTCCGAAGGCACGTTGACGCGACGGCCGTCAGCGTCACGGCCTGACTTAATCGCAATGCAATCGTCGCCTGTATCAAACTCGCAATTTTCAATGAGCACGTCACGGCTTGATTCGGGATTGCAGCCGTCGTTGTTTGGGCCGTGCGTGGAGATTTTCACGCCGCGTACGGTGATGTTCGTGGAGAGCACCGGATGGATCTCCCACATGGGCGAGCTAATAATTCGGATACCCTCGATCAGGATGTTCCGTGAACGGTAAGGTTGAATAAAATTCGGCCGCAAATATTCACCCTGGCCAAACACGCGGTCCCTGACCGGCACGCCGCGCTCAGCAAAATCAAGCAGCTTGCGAACGCTGGCGCGCGCGGGCGCCTCAGAGTTCCCACTCCGTCTGGTCCATTTCCACCAGTTCTCGCCCGAGGCTGAGCCATCCAGCGTCCCGCTGCCGGTAATCGCGATGTTCTCCTGCTCAAACGCGTAAATGAAGGGCGAATAGTTCATGCATTCAGTACCTTCAAACCGCGTGAAAACAACGGGCAGATATTTTTCGGGCTCAGTGCTGAACTTCAGAGTGGCGCCTTCGGCGAGGTAGAGATTGACGTTGCTTTTGAGATGGATTGCGCCCGTGAGAAAGGTTCCCGCGGGCACCAAGACGCGGCCGCCACCCGCCTGATGGCAAGCGTCGATGGCCTTGCGCAGGGCATCGGTGGCGTCGGTCTTTCCGTCAGCGATCGCGCCGTAGCTTATGATGCTGAAATCGCGCGCCGGAAATTTTGGCGGTTTGATGCGTGCCAGGATCGCAGGAACAGAACGCCAATCAACAACCGGCTGTCTTGACTGTCGGGATTGCCCGAACGCGCCGC
>DATISD010000346.1:0-2726 GCA_035469005.1 Pyrinomonadaceae bacterium
GCAAGCGCTGGCTCGTGCGGCTGCACCAGCTCCGGATCAACCGGCGTCACCGATGGCGCGATTGTTTCAGCGGTCGCCGACACTCCGGCAGAATCCAATGCGGCGGCTTCTCGCGCGGCGCGAATTTTCTCCGTAGCTTTATCGAGAATGGAGCTGGCCGCGTCGGGCTCGACGCCTTTGTCGAAGTTGTCCAGGTTGACCTCGCGCTCCCAGGTGCGCTTGAAATCTTCCGACGCGCGCCGGAACTCTGAGAGGCTTTTGCCGAGTTGGCGGCTCAGTTGAGGAAGCCGGCGCGGACCGAAGAAGATCAACGCTGCTCCAAGGATTACCAGCAACTCAGTACTGCCGAGCGAATCTAGAATTAGTAAGTACATGTCTTAAAACTAATGCGAGCCCTGAAAACCCAATTGACCGAAACTAGATTGTAGCGCGATGGTAACTGCGCGTACAGAATGGGAAGGGTACGCACGCCTCTGGCGTGCTCGATTCCGGGTCGCAGGTTTGGTGTGCCGGACTGGCCGTCGATCAATTCTTTCAGCACGCCGGAAGCGTGCGTACCAGCACGCTTGCCGCATTCGGCTTGACAGGCCTGAACCGCTCCCGCAATCTGTTATTTCCCAACAGGGTTGTATGCGAATTGTTTCCCTACTACCATCGACAACTGAGATTGTCTGCGCGCTCAGTTTGGAAAACGAGCTGGTGGGCATTACTCATGAATGCGACTATCCGGCAGAAATCACGGACAGGCCGCGATTGACCGCTAGCCGCATTTCCCATGAGACAATGACCAGCGCAGAAATCGATCACGCGGTGCGCTCGCAATTGGATGGCCATGGTTCGATTTACGATCTCGATGAAGCCAGACTGCGCCAACTGAATCCTGATTTGATCCTGACTCAGGAGCTTTGCGATGTTTGCGCCGTCAGTTACAAAACAGTCAGCCAGGCCGCTCGCGCCTTCGAAGCCGGCGTCAAAGTAGTCTCGCTTGAGCCGAACACGATCGCAGACATCTTCGCGAACATTCGCATGGTAGGCGAGCTTACCGACCGCGCGCGCGAAGCTGCCAAACTGGTCGAATCGTTGGCTGCGCGTTTGGATCAAGTGCGAGCGAAAACATCCGTCGTCTCTCATCATCCGCGAACGCTGATGCTGGAATGGCTCGAGCCGCCGTTTGCTCCCGGTCATTGGGTGCCGGAGCAAGTTGCGATTGCTGGTGGCGACCATGCCTTTGGTCGGGCCGGCAAGCCCAGCGTCACGACGACCGCAGAAGAAATTCGCGCGTACGCGCCCGAGATAATCGTCCTGATTCCCTGTGGCTATTACAAAGAAGACATTCTGCGACAGTTGCCCAATGCTCATCTGCCGGCAGGATGGAACGATTTGCCGGCCTGCCGCAACAACGAAGTTTGGGCTACTGATGCCACTTCATACTTCAGCCGCCCCGGCCCACGAGTCGTTGATGGGGTCGAGATCCTGGCGCGGATTCTCCACCCCGAGATATTCGGCCTTCCAACAAGTGACGAAGCGGTGCGCGTGAAGCAAGACTTTGGATAAAATCTTTACGCGAACATCTCTGATCGCGCGGCAGGTCAGGGCGTGAAACGTTAGCGATATTCAATTGTCGTCGTCGGGCGCTCTACACCTTGCGATGGCGCCAAACGAAGCTGAAAATGCAAATATATGTCTTTACCTGCGGATGCCCTCGAGAATTTTGCCCGGACAGCTGAAGCTGTCGCGGCGACCACCAAAAAGCTGGAAAAGGCCGCTCTGCTTGGCGCTTACTTTGAACAACTCGGAGACGACGATCTCGCTCGCGCAGCGCGTTACTTTGCCGGACAACAATTTGCTCTGAGTGATGCGCGCACAACTAACGTGGGTGGCAGCATCCTGAGCGAGGCGATGGTTCTGGCAACCGGGATAAATCCAGAAAGTCTCGGCCCGCGTTACGCCCGTTGGGGCGATGGTGGTGACGTCGCCTTCGAAGTCTTTGTCGAGACAAAGACGAACACTCAGCCGAGCATCTCGCTTAAAGGCACGGAGGAATTGCTCGCGCGCCTGAGTACAACTCGGGGAAAGAAGGCCAAGACCCAGATCCTCGCCCAGGTGTTGGCGCAGGCGACGCCCCTGGAAGCAAAGTACCTCGTAAAACTTCTTTCCGGCGATTTGCGCATCGGATTGCGCGAAGGATTGGTCGAAGATGCGATCGCGCGCGCCTTCAAACAACCGTTGGCCGACGTGTCAATGGCAAACATGTTGCGCGGCGATATCGGCGAAGCGGCTTTGCGCGCGCGGGCCGGAGCGTTGCGCGATGTCGAAATGCGGATGTTTCATCCGCTCAAGTTCATGCTGGCGACACCGGCGTCCGATCTTTCCGACATTGAACGCACGATGCCGGGTGAGTTCTTTGTCGAAGACAAATTCGATGGCATTCGCGCTCAGGCACACGTTCAAAATGGACGGGTAGCAATCTATTCCCGCACGCTGGATGAAATCTCGATTCGATTCCCTGAGTTGCATGCGCCGCTGGCTGAATTGCCAAGGGACGTGATCATCGATGGCGAGATCATTACGGCCCGCGGCGAAGAAATTTTGCCCTTCAGCGATTTGCAAAAACGGCTGGGACGCAAGACGGTTAGCGAAGAATTACTCGCCTCGACACCGGTTGTGTTTGTTGGCTGGGATCTTCTGTACGCGACCGGCAAGGTGCTAATCAATGATCCACTGCA
>DATISD010000347.1:0-4948 GCA_035469005.1 Pyrinomonadaceae bacterium
GACGCGTCGAGAAGATGGTGATCGAAGTGCTCGCTAACAAGAAACATATCACCACGGTTAGCGCCCCCGAACCTCCGTCCAGTAATGGAGAGCAGGGGAAATATGCTGTCGCCGACATGCAGACCCAGTTTGATGAATTGCTGCCGAAGGTCATGAAGAAGCGAAAGGATGTCAAGAAAGGGCGCTTCTCAATGGGAGATGAGGTTTTGAACTTGAACCTTGACAAGAGCGCGGACGCGATAATGTTCATCCGCGGGCGGGGGCAGAAGTTGACTTCCGGTAAGAAGGCGTTCGTTTTGCTGGTGGGCGGGATGCCGGCTTACTTGATGATGCAGATTGGAGTCGTCGATGCCCACACCGGCGAAGTGTTGCTCTACACGGATCCGGTTTTGGCTGGGGATCCCACCACGGCCGTTGATCGTCTCCGAAAAGCGCTCGAAAAAGGATTTAAGAAACTGCCAACCGTTGGGCAGTAACTCAAATTACTCAACTATCTTTTTCAAATCAGCATGCAGCAGTCGATGAAACAGATGCTCGCCCGCCTCGCGCCGCACGGATAGACGGCCCTTCTCATATGCTCGTGACTTCAATCCTCGTTGAACTGATTCGCAAATATCCAGGTCTTCCCTCTGAATGCGATCACCGACGGTGACACTAGCCAGATTGCGCGCGCGGGCCGCAGCCGAAACATCTTTGAAGTAAAAATCGAAAATCACTTCGGTCCGATCAATTGCCAGTGGTCGAACCACGTTCGTATCCAGCGTCCCCTCGTAATAATTCCACATGAAGTTTGGATATAACCAGTAATACAAAGCGCGCTGGCCGCTGCGTACGGCGCCAATTTCATCATCACTGGTTGAGACCATCGGACTCGATTGCAGACAGTATCGTTCGCCGTTTTCAATCGTGTAGTTGCTGTAATCCAGCACGCTGTCGAGTCCTTTATGCAGATGCGGCACGTGATACCCGCCGTCGAGATAGTTGTCGACAAAGACTTTCCAGTTGCACTTCAACTCGTAACGGCGACGTTCGAACCAGTGCAGGGCCCTCAGATCTAAAGATTCAATTTGTTTGCCGAGCTCGGACTCAACCACAGCTATCTCACCCGCTATGTTGCTTCGAGGTGCGCTTTGCGCGCCGCCGAGTCTGATAAACGCCCACTTCTCCCAGACGGCCACTTCAACCGGAACCAATCCGTTGCTGGCTCGATCGAAATTGCAAACGTCGCTGAAGTCCGGCGTGCCCTTCAGCTCGCCGTCCAGCGAATACGTCCAGCCATGATAAGGACAGCGCATCTGATGAGCGCGACCTTCAGGTTCAGTCATCACGGCTGCGGCATGATGACGACAGACATTGAAAAACGCGCGCAGTTCATCATCGTTGCCGCGGACTATGACAATCGGCTCGCCGCCAATTTCAGTTGTGACGTAATCGCCGGCGTTGGTCAGTTGGTCGACGCGCGCGGCGAGCTGCCAGGGATGGCTGAATACTGTTTGCTTCTCAACTTCGAAAATGCGCTCGTCCGTGTACCAGGAGGAGGGAATTGTTGAGGCTTGCGACAGCGGCGCATCCGGATCGTAGCTGTTGATAATATTGGTAAGCGAATCGTGCACAGGTTCATCGGTACGCACGCCTCTGGCGTGCTTGAAGCGTGCCCCCCTCTGGCGCGTTCGAAGCGGTACGCACGCCTCTGGCGTGCCGTTGAATATTTTTCTGACAGCGCGCCGGAGGCGCGCGTACCTCATACCGGCGTCGCTGTCTTCTGCTTTGGATTGTAGAACGGCGTCTTCACGACTTGCGCGCTGACGCGATGCCGCACAGCTTCTACGGTCATCTCGATCTCAATCTTCGAGCCAGGCTTGGCGAAGTCACGCGTTACCGTCGCCAGCGCTACCAGTCTCTTCAAGACCGGCGACCATGCAGTAGAGGTAGCCTTTCCGATTTGGCGGCCGTTACTGAAGACCGGCACAGGGACGCGCGAAGCGATGGGCGAAATGGCCGGAGGTAAACCTACTCGTTCGTAAATCGACTCGACCTGTGGCCAATTGATTTCGAGACCGACAATCTGCCTGGCAGCGCCGCGCGCGCGCTCCGCGGTTAGCGCTCGCTGCCCTACAAATCGCTCCTTGTCGAGGCTGACCAGCCGGCCCAACCCCATCTCAAAAGGCGTGTATTTCTGATCGTCAATCAAAGCTTTCTTGCTGCTGTTGAAATCAATATCGATCAGGAGCAAACCAGCTTCAATTCGCGCCACATCAAGTGCCAACATGCCTGCCGGCTTGATGTCAAAGGGTCGTCCGCGTGCTGCCAACGTGTCCCAGACTTTCAAAGCAGAGTCGGCATCGACCCATATTTCGTAGCCCAAATCACCTGTGTAACCGGTGCGCGAAATCTCGACCGGCACGTCGTCGATGGATCCCTTTGTTACCCTGAAGTATTTGAGATTCTCGATGTCTGCATCTGCGATCGTTTTCAAAAGTCTTCCCGACGTCGGCCCTTGTAGCGCCAGCGCGGCGACACTCTCTGAAATGTCTTCAATCTGAACGTCGAGACCGACTGAATTCTGTGTGAGCCAGCGCAGACTCGGATCAGCCGCGGTCCAACGATAGACATTTTCTTCAAGTCGCGAAACCGTTCCGTCGTCAATCACTTTGCCCTGCTCATCGCACCACGGCGTGTAAACGACCTGTCCCACAGAAATTTTGCGCACGTCGCGGGTGATGATTCGATCGACCAGGCGCGATGCATCTTTCCCGGTTACGCGATATTTGTAGAGCGGTGAAATGTCGATGAGCGCGGCGGCGTTGCGAATCGCGTTGTACTCGTGCTCGTGATGCGCCTCGAACGCGCTAACCGCATAGTAGCCGGACCACTCCCGATAATTCAGGCTCTCGCACAGGGCGAAGGTTCGTTCGTGAAATGGGGTGCCGATCGGCATGAGAATTTTTCGTGGCACAGACTTCAGTCTGTGATCATCTTATTATCCGAAAGGTTCACAGACTAAAGTCTGTGCCACTGTTTGTCAGGGCGTGCGATTATAAGTATGCTCTTCGTTATCGAGCAAGAAGTACCTGGCTTGGCCCCCCCTTAATTGGATTAGTCCTCGCTTTTTGTTGGAGGGATTGTTATGCAAAGCGCCATCAAAGTTGTAGAGAAGTTTTCGTGTGGTCTGGTTCTGCTGATTCTGGTTCTTGCCGTGGCGGCCAGTGCCCAGGCGCAAAGCAAGAACCAAAAGAAGATTGCCGCAAAAGCTGAAGAGGCTCAGAAGGCGTCGGACGTGTTCACTGAAATCATGAACGTTCCTGACAAGGCGATTCCGCAGAGCCTGCTGGACAAGGCTGAGGCCATCGCGGTCTTTCCCGGTGTGGTCCAAGGAGGATTCATCATCGGTGCGCGAGGTGGGCATGGGGTTATCAGCCGTCGCGTAAAAGGGGGCTGGAGCCCGCCGGCTTTCTTCAACCTGGGCGGGGGCAGCATTGGGCTGCTGATCGGCGCCTCAAAGACGGATTTTGTTTTGCTCTTTATGAATACCGGTGCGCTCGAAGGCCTTTTGAAGGACAAGTTTGAAATCGGCGGCGAGGGAAGTGTAGCGGCCGGTCCAGTCGGGCGTTCGACCAGTGCCAGCACTGATGCGCAATTGAAGGCACAAATCCTTTCATATTCGCGCAGCAAAGGTGCTTTCGCCGGCCTCGAGCTCAAAGGGGTGGTGATTGATCCGGACAATGATGACAACACTGCTGTTTACGGAAAGAAGGCGGCGGAGATTCTTTCGCCCACCCAGACGTTAACTATGGCTCAGATTCCCGCCGGCGTCCGGATTTTTCCACGCACGTTGGCGCGTTATTCGACGCGAAGATAATGGTACGCCGGCCTCTGGCCAGCCAGCGTTCGACTTGCTAAATTGAACCTGCCCCGATTCCGAACGATAAACTCATGAAGAGATCAATGAAAACAATTCAAGTTCTTTCTATCAGTCTGTTAATTGTTTTGGTCACCTGCGCAGCAACTTTCGCGCAGGGAAGTCGCGACCGCAGCACCAGGAAGGTCCAGGCTGCCGCCCAACAATCTTCACAAGCGGCCCGCGTTTTTAACGAGATCATGGCCACGCGCGAGAAATCGATTCCGCGTGATTTATTAGACAAGGCCGAAGCCGTTGCGGTTTTTCCCGGCGTCCTAAAGGGCGGCTTCATCGTGGGAGGCCGCGGCGGCAGCGGTGTCATCAGCCGGCGGGTCGCCGGCGGATGGAGCGCGCCGGCGTTTTTCGATCTCGGTGGCGGCAGTGTTGGTTTGCAAATAGGCGTCGCTTCGACGGATTACATTCTGCTCTTCATGAACGAGCGCGCAGTTGATTCGTTGCTTAGCGACAAGTTCGAGATTGGCGGCGAAGGGAGTGCTGCGGCTGGACCAGTCGGCCGCTCCGCCAGTGCCTCCACGGATGCGCGACTGAACGCGCAAATACTTTCTTACTCGCGAAGCAAGGGCGCGTTCGCCGGTCTTGAACTGAAAGGTGTGGTCATCAAGCCGGATAACGAAGACAACAATCAGGTTTACGGCATGACAGCCCGCGACATCCTCACCGGCGCCAACAAGATTTCCATGGAAGCCATGCCCGAAGGCGTGCGCATCTTCCCAGAAACGCTGGCGAGATATTCGACGAAGTAAAAGACCAGGAGGTCCTCACGTTCTGGGAATTGCCACTTCGAAGTGCATGCCATCTGGCTTGGTGCCGAAGTGCCCGCCCCAATAAAACCCGAGACCGTTGGCGATCGTCACCAACTCGCGCACGCTGCCTTTCTTGCCGGCGAGCACCGGGCGCACCCCGCGCGGATTTAGGGCCGCGTTAATATCAAAGGCGGTGCCAAACGCGTGATTGCTTAAAACCGACCGGCTGCCGCGCACGAATCGCGGCACGAACGAACCGTCCCAGGTCAGAACCCGACCCAGCAAC
>DATISD010000348.1:0-23387 GCA_035469005.1 Pyrinomonadaceae bacterium
CCACGTTCTCATAGGCCGTCAGGCTCGGGACAAGGTTGTAAAACTGGAAGACAAAGCCAACATGGTCACGGCGATAGCGCGTCAACGCTCTATCGTCATCGATCGTCAAGTTGTGATCACGATAGAAAACCTCTCCCGTGGTCGGCACATCGAGGCCACCCAGGATATTCAGCAAGGTTGATTTCCCGCTGCCTGAGGCGCCCAGCAGAACCACGAGTTCGCCGCGATACAGTTCCAGATCAACGGCGCGAAGCGCATGTACTTCGACGTCGCCCATGCGATAGATCTTTGACAGACCTCTCGCGATGAATACGGCTTCACCGACCACCGGTCTTTGGTCAGCCTTGTCACTTCGAGCGAATGACTGAAATGAAGCAACGGGGGGCCGCTCAATCCCTGGATTGATATCAGGAGATTCGCTTGCAATCATGGCGGCATAGCCCTCAAAGTCAGTGCTCCAAATCACTGCTTAAAACGAGCATTCCTTGTGCCAATTGCTGAGGTCTTTTCAGTCAGGATCTGGTCAGCTATGAGGCTCGCAGGTTGGGTACTATCACGCTGGCTGGGCGTTTTTGCGCAGGCGTTCTCTTGTCTCTTGGAATGGGCCGTGGAGACTAGTTTGGCGTGAGGCGCAACGCGGGCGCAACGTTATGCGTGAGTCGCTTCCCAATACTTTTCATGGATGCGCTTGGCCCAACTCCAGAAACGTCCGTGGCGAACGCTGGCGGGATCGCCTGACCAAAGATCCTTGTGGAAGTAGATCCCGTCTCCGTCAACGTCAAGAACCATCATTATGTCGTGCTGGTAGTGCGCGACTGGCTCGTGACCGGCAATTTCTGCGGCCAGATTGGCCGCGGCAATTTGAGCCTGATTCACCGCCATGTGGCCCATTTTTGGACCGGCTAAGTTGACGCAGTCGCCCACAGCATAGATTCTTTCGGCGCCGATCACTTTCATGGTCCAATCTACGTTGACATAAGCTTCGTCATTGGTGACGCCCAGATGCGAAATCGCACTTGAGCCACCGAACGGTGGCAGCAACATCAAAAGCTGGTAATTAAGGTCGCGTCCATCATTAGTTGAAATGACGCTGGAACCAATACTGGCGATTGGAAAGTTCGGCACCAACTCTATCCCTTGTTTGAGCAATTCCTGATTTACTAGCACGGCCATTTTCTCGTCGCCGAATTCTGACTGAATTGTGGTTGGACTCACGACTGTGATTCGGACGGCTTTTGGATCGCCGTTTTCTCTCAGCCATTTCGATAATGCAAACGCGGTTTCGTAAACCGAAACAGGGAGTCTGGCGTGCGGACACTCACCAATTACCACGCGTCCTTCGTTCAAGTCACGAATCGCTTCGCCGAAGCGTAACGCTCCCTCCACGTTCAGTAGATGATGCGCATGCTCAAAGAATCCGGTAACTCGCTCAGTGGCGAGCCGGCGGCCGAGAGCATAGATCAGATAGTCGTATGGGATCGTCCCTTCAACTTCGCCGTGTGCGATTACCGCTTTCCGCTCATCAGGATCAATGCGAGCAACTTCAGCTTTGATGAAAGTGACGCGACGATTCAACATCGTCTTGCGCAGATCGAAAGAAACGTCGTCGGGCTCGCATTCGCCAAACGCCAAACGTACCAGCGCGGGATAGAAGACAAATCGACTACTGCGCGAGACCATTGTTATCTGGTGCTCGTCGCCTAGTCGTTGCGCCAGAGCTTCGGCAGCAACGATGCCGCCAAAGCCGCCGCCAAGTATTAATACTCTGCTCAATCGCTTATCCTACGCTGCGACTTGTTTTGGCTGAGGCAGTCTTACGACCTCCACCGAACATTTTGCATGAGAGACAACCGCTTGCGAAACCGATCCCAGCAGTAAACGCTCCCATGCCGGATAGCCGTGCGAGCCAACTACAATTAAGTCTGCCTTCCAGCTCTCTGCCTCATCGAGGATCACGCGTTTCGGTGAGCCCAGAATTGCCTTACTCTTGATCTCAAGAACTGTCCCGAGAACCCCCTTGAGCTTTTGAACCGCCGCTTCGACGATCGCATCAGATTGAGTGCGCACCGCGCGATCGAGTTCATCATAGTAATCCGGGGGGAGTGCCCACACTTCAGGTGTGGGCGCTACGGGCATCTCGTAAGCATGTACGACGAGAATTTCCGATCCCTCGGGCCACGTTCGCTGCGATACCTCGTCCACAGCCGCGTCACTATATGGTGAACCATCTACGCCTATAAGTATCCTCATAATGCCCTTCCTTTTTTGAGCGCAAATCCATTCCTTACTGTGCAATGACTATGCCTTTCAAAGCATAGGCGAATGAGGCGTGCCTGGAGTGTTTCGCCCGTCAAAGTGAGCAAAAGTTCGCAGCCACTGACCAAAATGCGCATGAATCCCACTTGATGGTTAGCGCGTCCTGCCTGAAACCCATAAACTCAAGGCTCATCCGCTGGCATAAAGGATGCCGCTGGTTAACTGATGTTGATTCGCGCGACTATCGATGGCCAGACTCACGAATTCGCTGAGGGCGTTTCCATTCTCGAAGCTGCTCAATCGATGGCCATCGATATTCCTACGCTTTGCCATGACCCAAGATTGAAACCGATTGGCAGTTGTCGCCTGTGCCTGGTCCGGGTTGAAGGGCGGCCGCGTCCCCTGACCTCGTGCAACACCCCGCTGACTGAGGGAATGGTAATCTCGACGCGCACACCCGCGCTCGAACATGAGAGAGCGATGTTGTTGCGTATGCTGGCCCAGGATCATCCGGCTGATGTGTTCAGTCGTTTTCCTGACAAAGAGCTTCATAGTCTTGCTTCGCGTTACGACTTGAACGAAGCAGACTTTGACGGGCAGCATCGCGCCGAACTGCTTGACGACTCTCATCCGTACATCCACGTCGATATGTCGCAGTGCATTCTTTGCTACCGGTGCGTGCGCATCTGTGAAGAAGTGCAGGGCCAGTTTGTCTGGAAAGTCGTTAACCGGGGACACGAATCGCGAATCGTGCCGGACTCACAGACCAACCTGCGCGAAAGCTCATGTGTCAGCTGCGGCGCATGCGTAGATACGTGTCCTACGGGTGCGCTCGAAGATAAATCGATTCTTGCGTGTGGTGAGCCGGCGCAGTGGGTCAAGACAACTTGCCCTTATTGCGGAACGGGATGTGAGATGAACGCCGGCACAAGGGAAGGGAAGCTCGTTTCGATTACGCCGGTGCTCGCTGCGCCAGTCAGTCGCGGACATCTGTGCGTGAAAGGACGCTATGCGTTTGATTTTGTTTCCGCCGCTGATCGTGTGACTGAACCAATGATTCGGAAGAGCGGGGAATGGCATCCCGTGTCCTGGTCCGAAGCCGAAGAGTTCGTTGCGAACGGGCTTCAACGCATCGTAAATCAATACGGGCCGGATAGCATTGGTGTTCTCGGTTCGGCGCGGAGCACGAACGAAGAAAACTATTTGGCGCAGAAATTTGCGCGCGCTGTTATTGGAACCAACAATGTCGATTGCTGCGCTCGCGTTTGTCACACACCAACGGCAGCAGCGATGAAGTTGATGCTGGGCGCAGGCGCAGCGACTAATTCTTATGACGATATTGAGCGCGCCGCCACCATTCTCGTTTGCGGAACGAACTCTACTGAGAATCACCCGATCATTGGCGCGCGCATCAAGCAAGCAGCTTTGAAAGGCGCGAAGTTGATGGTGATAGATCCGCGCGCCATCGAACTCACTCAATACGCTGCGATTCATTTGCGTCCGCGACCGGGAACCAACATTCCATTGCTCAACTCGCTGGCCTGCGTGATCGTCGAAGAAAAGCTCTACGACGAGGACTTCATTGGCACCCGAGTGACTGAGTTCGAGGAATTCAGCGACTTCGTCAAGCAGTTCGCGCCCGATGCGGTCGCATCGATTTGTGGCGTGAGCGCCGATCTGATTCGCCAGATGGCCCGTCTCTACGCGACCGAGAAACCCTCGATTTGCTTTCACGGGCTCGGCGTCACGGAACACACGCAGGGCACTGAAGGCGTGATGTGTCTCGTCAATCTCGCTCTGTTGACCGGGAACATCGGCAAGCCCGGAACTGGCATCAATCCGCTGCGCGGCCAGAACAACGTGCAGGGCGCGGCACACATGGGGTGCGATCCAGGCATTCTCACCGGCAGTGTGCCAATCGGTGAGGCGAAAGAATCCTTTGAAAAGGTCTGGGGCGTGTCAGTGCCAACCAGTCGCGGGTTGAATATGATTGAGATGATGGATGCGGCCGCCACCGGAAAGTTACGGGCGCTCTGGGCCATTGGCTATGACATCTTGCTTACGAATGCAAACGCCAAATCGACTGAGCAAGCGCTGCGATCGCTCGATCTGCTTATCGTGCAGGATATGTTCATGAACGAGACCGCGCGTTTTGCCTCAGTATTCCTGCCTGCCTGTTCGTCGTTTGAAAGAGACGGGACGTTCATGAATACTGAGCGTCGGATTCAGCGGGTTCGAAAGCTCATGGATCCCGTGGGAGGATCTAGATCGGACTGGGAAATAATTTGCGCGATCGCGAACGCGATGGGTAAGGGCGAGCTGTTCAACCACTCGTCGGCAGCAGAGATATGGAGCGAAATTCGTACTGTTTGGCCGGCAGGACGGGGAATTACCTACCAGCGACTGGAGGAGCAGGGATTGCAGTGGCCCTGCTTCGATGAAAACGACCCGGGAACCGAGATCTTGCACCGAGACAGATTTGTCCTTGGCAAAACTACTCCGCTTCGCCGGGTTACTTTTGTCCCCACCGAAGAGACCATTACTGATGAGTTTCCTTTCCTGCTGAATACCGGCAGAGCTCTTTATCAGTTCAACGCGGGAACGATGACGCAACGGACCCGGAATTCGGAATTGCTGCCTACTGA
This sequence comes from Pyrinomonadaceae bacterium, assembly GCA_035469005.1. Lineage (GTDB taxonomy): Bacteria > Acidobacteriota > Blastocatellia > Pyrinomonadales > Pyrinomonadaceae > UBA11740. The sequence goes on from DATISD010000348.1 coordinate 4,902, forward strand.
TTATTTGGACATTGCGCCTGAAGATGCCGAACGCTTACACCTCAAGACCGGCGAGCGCGTTCGTATTCGCAGCCGCTATGGTGAAGCTTTTTTGCCCGTCAGGATCACTTCAGCAGTCAAACAAGGCGAGTTGTTCGCTACGTTTCACACAACCGAGGTATTTTTGAATCAGGTGACAAGCCCCCATCGGGATAAGTACGTGAAGTCGCCTGAATACAAGGTGACTGCCGTGAGGATTGGAAATCGATGAGGGCGTTGCAGAGAAGGTAAAAAGAAGTCCAGCACGACTCAAATCACTGACACAGCTCGAGTCACGCAATCGGCTAGGCCGGCCGGATTACCGTACCTGAAGGCGTGCGACTCAAACTCATGCTTAAGGCTTCCAGATCCGTCCTCAGATCCTTTGCTGTCTGATAACGTTCCTCGCGGTCTTTGCGAAGCGTTTTGTTCACGATTTGTTCGAGCGCGGCCGGCACATCTGCTGTCCAGCGGCTGAGTGAATCCGGCTCCTGATTAACAACGGCAACCAGCACGTCCAGCGTCGTGTCGCCCACGAATGGCCGCCGCCCGGCAACCATTTGGTAGAGCACACAGCCAAAGCTCCAGATATCCGTGCGCGCATCAACATCGAGTCCCCTGGCTTGCTCAGGTGACATGTAATGCGCCGTGCCCACGAGTGCGCCCGGTTGGGTCTTAACTATAGGCTTTGTGGCCGCTTCAGTATCTACCCTGGTCGGTCGTAGACGAGGTGTCACTCTGGCTATACCGAAATCCAGAACTTTCACCATGCCATCACGGCCGATGATGATATTGGCCGGCTTGATATCACGGTGAATGATGCCAGCTTCATGTGCTGCTGAAAGTGCGGACGCGACCTGAACCGCAACATCCAGAGCTGCTCTGATCGTCACGTGCTCACGCTTCATCCGTGCCCGCAACGTTTCGCCATCAACGAATTCAGTCGCTATGAAGCGGATCGACTCGCGAGTCCTTAAGACGCAGGATGGTCCGTAAGGGTGAATCAACCCAGTGCCAATGAAGTGGCCTGAATGAGTATCGTCTATCTCATGGATGGTAATGATATTTGGGTGGTGCAACGCTGAGGCAGCTTTAGCTTCCTGCTCAAACCGCCGCATGTGCTCCGGGCTAGCCGCAAATTCGGCGGGCAGAATCTTCAAAGCGACTTTGCGATCCAATTTGGTGTCCTGGGCCAGATATACTTCGCCCATTCCACCCGCTCCCAGCTTTGACAAAATGCGGTAATGCGAGATGTTCGTGTTACTCAACATTTCTATGCGAAATGCCGGTTTTTGCTTAGGATCATCCCCAGTCTTTTACCGGCGTGACCCAATCACAATCAGGTCTATCGCAGGCAACGCAAATGCGGCACGGCACCGCCTCGCTGCGCATATCGAATGAGACTGTGCGGTATCGCGATACTGTTTGTGCTGAACGCACTTCTCAGGCGGCTTCACGAAATCGCGTCAACCAACTCCGAGCGAATCGGTGATCGAAATTTCAGCAACGCCGTGACCCCATCCTCAGACTTGATCGCCAACGCCGCATCAGCTCCTTCATCGGTCTGCTCTAAACTTACCGCCGTGGGCCGGTTGATGGTATGAGTCACGTGATCGTCCGCTTTCCCGCCGGTCATGATCATGATCGTATTGCCCTGTAACTCATCCGATTCGTCAGTGATGCCTTCAAAGGCCAACTCGCGTTCTTCAACCTGAGCCCCGATGTCAGGTCCCAGGATTTCGAGTGTGGCTAACCAACCTTCATGAGACCGGCTGAAACTGTTAAAGAAAGATGGCCATTCGCTTCGATTAATTTCTTTGGTTTGCATGATAATTCTCCTGACTAGATTCCAGTTGGAAAAGTCTCCGGGACTTCGCCCGCGTCCCACTCAGTTGTTCGTTCAAGGGGCTCGACCGCGCGCGTCTCATCAAAATGGATTACTGCGTCAAACTGATCGGAAAGATGAGCATGGAAATAATGACTCTGGCGCTCAGTCTCAGGTCTATAGATGACGCCGATGGCGCGTTCCAGCATCGGCTCGCGCAAAGCGGCAGCGGTGTGTCGATCGTCGCGAAGCGTTAACAGGAACCGCGGAATGTGCGCGTCATGAAAGACGGTTTCATAGCTGCCGCCCAGAGCAGGCCGCACCCGCTTTCGTTCCGCCGGCGCATCCCAATTCGACGCCGCCGTAACGGTCCCGTGATAGGTCGTCATGCCCACCAGGAAGGCACCATGTCCGTAACGTTCACGGACCAGTTGCCCGACATTCCATTCACCGTCCTGGCCCATTGAGGTCGCGCGCGCATCGCCAAGATGCGAGTTATGCTCCCACACTACTACCTTGGCATTTCGATTCTGGTTACCGAAATAGGTCAGCAACGAATCGAGCGTCTCAGCCATGTGGCTGTCACGGAGGTTCCAGGACGATACGCGGCCGCGAAACATTGAGCGATAGTAGCGTTCGGCATGCATCACCAGGCGCGCGTTCTGCCACGCATAGAAGTAGTCATCCATCGCGACGCGTCCATCCCGCCGCGCAAATTCTGTAGCGCGCCGGTGGATCTCGAGGAGTTGATTGACCACTTCTTGTTCGCAGGACTCAGCGAGGCCCAGTCCGGTTGCGTATCCATACGATTGTTCATCTTTGCCAAAGTGATCGAAACATGCGTAGCGGTTGCGCGCGCGCTGCGCTGCGTCGGAATCGATCTTGTCGAGATACGTGAGCACCGCTTCGATCGAAGTGTGCAGGCTGTAAAGGTCGAGACCATAAAAGCCGACTTTAGCGGCCTCATTCGGCAGGTCATCATTGTACGTGCGTAACCAACCCACAAAATCCAGCACATCCGCGTTACGCCACATCCATGCGGGAAATCTTTTGAAGCCCTTGAGAGAGTCGGTGGCATCCTCGTCGTCACTCGTGCCTCTGACGTAACGGTTCACTCGATAGGCATCGGGCCAATCGGCTTCAACGGCAACCGCACTGAAACCTTTTTCCTGGATTAGTCGCTTGGTTATCTGCGCCCGCTCACGATAGAACTCATGCGTGCCATGTGAAGCTTCGCCAATCAAGACAACATGGGCATCGCCGATCATTCTCATCAATCGGTCGTAGTCTTCGCGTTCGCCAACCAGCGGATGGGCGGCTTCGCGTATCATGTCAGTCAGTAAGAGAGTGGCTTGTTCGAGCATCGAATGGCCTCCTTTCTTCCTCTTCCAAAGGTAGAGGGAGCTTCCGAATTTCTACGCGGCAGCCTTCCTTTGATCAGCGCGCGCGAGCAGTTCGCGCACCTCTTCATCAGTTGTCTGTGAAAAGTCCTGATACCAGAGGCCAACGGCATGAAACGGTTGTGGCGTAATGGCGCAGACTGCCATCGTGTCGACGTCATTCTCGAAAGAATCACAAGTTTCACGAGCCCCTACGGGAACGGCGACAATAATTTTCTTCGGCTGCTTTTGTCGCAGCGCCTTTACCGCTGCTCGCATGGTTGAGCCCGTTGCCAATCCATCGTCGACAATGATCACGGTCTTGTCTTTTACTTCCAAGGGCGGGCGATTGCCGCGATAGAGGCGTTCCCGCCTCTTCAGTTCGCTTATCTCAAACTCGGTGACCTGATCGATTATCGCCTCGTGAATTCGAATGAAGGAGAGCACATCAGGATTCAGCACACGCACTCCTCCGGAGGCGATGGCGCCCATCGCCAATTCCTCTTGTCCGGGAACACCCAGTTTGCGCACCACGAATACATCCAACGGTGCTTTGAGCCGGTTGGCGACTTCGTAGGCCACGGGAACACCGCCTCGCGGCAAGCCAAGCACAACGACATCAGGCCGATTTGCATGATCGGTCAGCTTCTCAGCCAGAAACTGTCCCGCTTCCCTCCTGTCTCTGAAGATTTTCGTAAACATGATGTTCGACCTCTTATTATTTGATGGATCAATCGCGCGGAGGTTGACTCCGAAAGTCATTCTTCATTTTTTTGCAAGATGGCTGACGAACCAGGCTGCCGCGAGACGGGCAACTTCTTCGAGTGCTCCTGGCTCTTCGAAGAGATGCGTTGCATGCGGCACGATTTCCAGTCTCTTCTCGCATCGCAGCTGGGCCAGCGCTGCTTCATTCATGCTGATGACCGGGTAATCGCGGCCGCCCACGATTAACAGCGTGGGCGCGGTGACGAACGGCAAGGCCTTGCCCGCCAGGTCTGGTCGACCTCCGCGCGATACGACCGCCACGACCTGGCCGCCGAGTTCAGCCGCTGCGACCAGCGCGGCAGCTCCACCTGTGCTGGCTCCGAAATAGCCGACAGCGAATTGCTTTGTTCCTCTCTCAGTTGCCAACCAGTTAGTTGCTGAGACCAAACGCCGCGCCAGAAGTCCGATGTCGAAGCGCAGTTGAGCGGTATATAGGTCAACCGATTCTTCCTGCGGCGTCAGTAGATCAAACAGCAAGGTGCCGACGCCGGCTTCACGGATGACGCGCGCAACGAACTGATTGCGCGGACTGTGACGGCTGCTGCCGCTCCCATGGGCGAACAGAACAACTCCCTCCGCCGCGTCGGGAATTATTAATTCTCCGCTCAGCGTTGCCGATCCAACGGGAATGGAAACGTCGCGCGCAACCTCAGTTCTTGCCTTAGTAAATACGGCTGTCATTTTCCTAACCTCGGCACACTGATTTCGTTACTCTTAGGCGACGCAACAGACGTGCCCTCAGCCCTGGCTTTTTACTTCACGCTTGCCGCAATTTGTCAGTGGAAAGTGAGTGCCGGATCGGGCCAACGGGCCCGCACCGCGAGGTTTCACTCATCCTTGGGTAGGTTTACCCAAAGGCAAAGACAAATAAGCGTTGATACCTCGCCAAAACCGCTGGATATTAGTCTGTGACACCGGAACGCTGATTGCGGTTTTGCTTGAGTACATTGAGGACCGGGAACTGGAGGGTTGCGGCATGTTCATCCACAACATGAGTGAAGCAGAATGTCGCCATGCGCTGAAGCAGGCAAGTGTCGCCAGGATAGCGTGCGCCCAGCACAGTCAGCCCTACGTCGTGCCGATCTACTTTGCCTACAATGACGATCATCTCTATTCCGTTAGCACCATCGGTCAGAAAGTTGAATGGATGCGTGCAAACCCGCTTGTCTGTGTAGAAATCGATGAAATAAGCAGCCCGGAAGAATGGATGAGTGTGCTTGTTTTTGGCCGCTATGAAGAGTTACCGGACCTTCCTGAATACAAGGGCGTTCGCGAGCAAGCTCTCGCCCTGCTGCAAAGGCGATCAGCCCGGTGGTGGGAACCAGCGTGTGTCGATAAAGAGCATCGAAACGGGTCACACTCTTGTACGGCCGTTGCCTATCGCATTCACATAGATCGAATAAGCGGTCATCACGCCACGCCCGATATTGTTCAAGCCAAAGAAATGGAAATCCCTGTCGAGGAGTTGCCGGCAAAAAGAAGCTGGTTTGCCGATATCTTTGGCGGAAGGCGCCATGCGTAAAGTAATAGAAGGAGTCTGCCATGATTAAAGTCGAACGCATACTTTGTCCGATTGATTTATCGACGGAATCAAATGAAGCGCCGCGCTATGCGATAGCGCTCGCGCGCGCCTTCAAAGCGGAGCTGATCCTTCTGTATTGCCGCAAGCCCGCTTCCGTCGTCGAATGGGCTACCGGTTCAAACGCCGCGCGCCTGTTTGAGCAAATGCTCTACACGCATCTCGACGCCAACGAATTGAAGGCTCTTAACTGGACACCGGCAATCGCCGAGGGTGACGACGTTGGCCGTACGATACTTGCGGAAGCTTCAAAACGCAGTGCCGATCTGATTGTGATGAGATCGCGACGGCGACCACATGCTGCCGCATTGTTGGGCTCAACCGCCGAGACAGTCTCACGCGATGCTCCCTGTCCGGTTCTGGTCGTGCATCAGGATGAGCGCGAATGGGTAGGACTTTCGGCAGGGGACATGGATCTGAAACGTGTGCTGGTAACGTCTGACTTTTCGCCTGATTCGCAACTGGCTCTGAACTATGGCATCGCCCTGGCTGAGGAGTATCAGACCGAACTGCATTTCCTGCATGTGCTGGATCAAGAGGAACAAGACCTACCTGAATTCGCGTGGGCGCGTGTGGACGTTGAAAGCCGCTACGCGGATGCCGCCCGCCGGTTACAGGAGGCCATACCTAAAGACGCGCCTCTTTGGTGCAAGGTGGTCACCTCTGTCCGTTGGGGTAACGCCGCGGAAGAGATTCTCAGCTACGCAAAGGAGCATGAGATTGAACTCATCTGCATTGGGGTAAGGCGGCCTGGTTTCGATCTCAATAAGCTATTTGGTTCGACCACCGAACACGTTCTGCGGCGCGCCGAATGCCCGATCCTGGTTGCTCGATCCGCCATCGCAACAGCAACGTCGGCGAAAGCGGCGTAAGATAGAGGTTATGAGAATTCTTTTTTGATGCCGCCGCGCACGAGCGTGCCGGCCGGTTGATTACCCTAAGCGCGCGGGCCGGAATAGATGTCCTGCACCCCGGGACTTTAAGTGAATGATCAAACTCTGTTGAGCCTTCCCGATCTGTGAACCCTCACATTCTCTGAAAGACCCCGCTGGTTTCAACTGCCGGCTTGTATGCCATGGGGACACGAAATGATATAAAGCTTTGGGCAAAGTAATTTGGATCAATGAAAGCTTCCCCTGACAGCTTTTATCTCGGGTTCGCCTGCCATGGGTGTAAGGAGCAAATCGAGATCGTTATTGACGATGGCAGTGAACAGTGCAGTTTCGTCGCGGAAGACGTTCTGCAAATTCGCTGTCCACACTGTGAGCACCAGAGTCACTACAAAACCAGGGACGTTCAACGTTACCCGGGCCGCGCTCCCAGCATGAGTGTCGCGGCTGTCGCCGACTAAAACTTGTCCCCGCAGATCAAATCCATTGCCTATTGCTCCATCGGAACTGTCTGAGCCTGCTATTTTGGCTGCACAAAATCGCGCGAGTTTTCGCGCATAACGGTGGGGAGCTTTACTCAGCATTCCAGGCGCATTCTCTAAATATCCCCGACGTATTAGTGGGCACAAATATTGCTCGATTCCGAGGTGAACATGGATGTGAAAGTGTGTTTCGAATGGAGATAAGACCATGGCCCATAAACAAGTTCACTTTAGATCTGAAGCGAGAGAGAAAATCCTGAGAGGCGCCGCCGCAATCGCTGATGCAGTGCGCGTCACGCTTGGTCCGAAATCAAAGTCAGTTTTGATTGAAAAGAAATGGGGTAAACCCCTCGTCTGCAACGACGGCGTCACGATCGCCAAAGAATTCGACCTCGAAGATCATGAAGAAAATCTCGGAGCCCAAATGATGCGCGAAGCCGCTGAGCGTACTGGCGACAAGGTAGGCGATGGCACCAGCACGGCGACCATTCTGGCACATGCGATCTTCGCCGACGGCGTGCGGAACGTGGCTGCCGGCGCGAGCGCCGTTGACCTTAAGCGCGGGCTCGATCGTGGGCTGCGAATTGCCGTAGAAAAACTAAAAAGCATTTCGCGTCCGGTCAGCAGCCGTAAAGAAAAAGCGCAGGTAGCGACCATCTCCGCACACAACGACAGCACCATCGGAGAGCTCGTTGCCGATGCTGTCGAGAAGGTCGGCCAGGAAGGTGTGATCTCGGTCGAAGAGGCCAAGGGAACGGAAACCACGCTCGAAGTTGTCGAGGGCATGCAATTCGATCGTGGTTATCTTTCACCTTATTTCATTACCGATGCGGAAAAACTTGAAGCGGTTCTGGAAGACCCGCTGATTCTGCTTCACGAAAAGAAGATCACGAACCTGAAAGATCTCCTTCCATTGCTCGAGCAGGTCGCAAAGATGAGCAGTTCGCTCCTGATCATCGCCGAAGAAGTCGAGAGTGAAGCCCTCGCGACACTGGTTGTGAATAAACTGCGGGGCGTGCTGCCATGTGCCGCAGTCAAGGCGCCTGGCTTTGGCGATCGCCGCAAAGCAATGCTTGAAGATATCGCCATTCTCACCGGAGCAAGAGTCATTTCCGAAGACCTGGGTTTGAAACTCGAAAACGTCACCATCAATGAACTGGGCAAGGCGAAGCGAGTCGTGAGCGATCGCGAAAACACCACCATCATCGATGGCGCGGGTGCCAAGGAAGGGATTAAGAGTCGCTGTGATGAGATTCGCAAACAGATTAAAGACACGACTTCCGATTACGATCGCGAAAAGTTAGAAGAGCGTTTGGCGAAACTGGCCGGTGGAGTAGCGGTCATCCGTGTCGGTGCTCCCTCTGAAGCCGAAATGAAAAGCCACAAAGAAGCTTTCGATGACGCGATCAATTCCGCGAAAGCAGCCGTAGCCGAAGGCATCGTTCCGGGTGGGGGACTCGCGCTGCTGCGCACAATCGAGACTGTCGAACAGGAAGCTGCGAAATGCGAGGGTGATGAAAGAACGGGTCTGTTGATTCTCAAGCGTGCGCTCGAAGCCCCAACCAGACAAATAGCTGAGAACTCTTCGGTCGACGGAGGAGTGGTTGTCGACAAGATGCGCCGCGGCAGCGGCAACTTTGGATTCGACGCAGCGTGCGGCAAGTATGTCGATTTGATGGAAGCCGGAATCATCGATCCAACAAAGGTTGTGCGCATCGCCTTGGAAAATGCAGTTTCTGTCGCGAGTGTTCTGTTATTGACTGAAGCGACCCTGACAGAGGTCCCTGAGCCGAAGTCCGATCGGGCTCAGATGGGCCAGACAGGAATGGAGCAGGGTTTTTAGTCCACGGCGTCAGAAAGTCTTGAGTTCTCGATCCATTCGCTCAACGATCGTCTTCAGGACTTTGATACGCGCGAAATACTTGTCCTCGGCCTCGATCACGTTCCAGGGCGCGATTTCGGTGCTGGTGCGGTCGATCATATCGCAAACTGCTTGCTCGTAAGCGTCCCATTTCTCGCGGTTGCGCCAGTCCTCCTCGGTTATCTTGAAAGTCTTAAAAGCGATCTTTTCGCGCAGCTTAAAACGCCGGAGTTGTTCGGGCCGGCTTATCTGCAACCAGAACTTCAGCACGATCCCACCGTGGCGCACCAGCTGTTCTTCGAAGTCATTAATCTCGCTGTAGGCCCTCATCCAATCATCGACCTGGCAAAGAGTTTCGACGCGTTCCACCAAAACCCTTCCGTACCACGATCGGTCGAAGATCGCGATGCGGCCGCGTCGCGGCACATAGCGCCAGAAGCGCCAGAGGTAAGGTTGCGCCCGCTCTTCTTCAGTCGGGGCGGCGACCGGTGTGATTTCGTAATGGCGCGCATCGATCGCGCCGGTGATGCGCCGAATGACTCCGCCTTTTCCCGCGGCGTCCGAACCTTCGAATACCAGGATGAGCGAGTGACGCTTAAAGAACTTCTTTTCGCGGGACCGCAAGTTCAAAGTGCCCTGCCACTTCTCAAGTTGCTTCCTGTACTTTGTCTTCGCCAGCTTCTGCGTCAGGTCGAGGTTGCGCACCAGTCCTAAATTGTCCGTCGCAGGCAGTGGCGGCGCCTGCGCGCTGACCGATCTTGTGGTCGCGTGCTTGAGCCTTTGCTGAATCGCTTCGAGCAACACGCGGCCAACCGTCACGCTGCGATAACGCGGGTCGAGGCCTTCGACCACAGTCCAGGGAGCATTGGCCGTGCTGGTTTCGCGCAGCGAGCGCGCAGAGATTTCGCGAAATTGGTCGTAGATTTTGAAGCGCTGCCAATCTAGTTTGGTGACCCGCCAGCGCGTGAGCGGATTTTTCTCGAGTTCGTGAAGGCGGTTTTTTTGCTGCTGCTTGCTGAGATGAAACCAGAATTTCAAGAGCAACACTCCCTCGTTACGGAGCATTCTTTCGAAACGAACAATCTGATCCAGGCTTTGCTGCAGATCTTCATCGGCGGTTTGACCCATTACCCGATTGACGATCGGCGCGGTATACCACGAACCAAATATGATCCCGATCGTTCCTTTAGGTGGCAACGCGCGCCAAAAGCGCCACATCGGCGGGCGTTCCGCCTCTTCGTCCGAGGCGTCTCCAAACGCTCGCGTCTGAATGTGACGCGGATCCATCCATTCGTTGAGCAGGTTGACAGTCTCGCCTTTACCAGCGCCGTCGACGCCCCCGATCAGAATGAGCACGGGAAACTTCTGGTCTTGCGCCAGATCATATTGAGCTTTGAGCAACGACGCGCGCAGCTTCGGTTCTTCTCTGGCATAAGTTCGTTTGTCAATCTTGTGGCCGAGTTCAGCTGATTCAAACATGGTCTCTGTCACCTGCCGATTGAATTGAATGTCTTGACGCGGGATTTGGCCTTTACTTCCAATTACCGATTAGGACAAAAGGCGCCCAGAAGTATGGGTGCGCGTACGGCGCTTTCGGGTTCGGAGTGAAGCGCTGCTTAACAACAGTCTCAGTGATGCCCGGGCGGAGGGTTTGGACGCTGGTTGCACTGCACGCCTTAACTTCTCCGCAGAGTAAGGCGAGCTGCGCCTGGCGCAGCGCTTCGGCTTTGAGGGTTCCGGGTTGGGCTTCCCGCAGACGATAAAACCGTTGCATCAATAAGGGAGTACTCTCATCAGCTACAGCCCACAACGTCGCTAACACTGCCTTTGCGCCCTGACGCTGGGCCAGGACCGCGAAACCTTCAACCTCTTTTCCATTTTCGTTCGTCCCCCCGGTAGCGGTGTCGCACGCCGAGAGGGTCAACATCTCTACGCCGGTAAAAAGATTCACGGCGCTTTTGATTTCAGCCAGAGTTAAGTGCTTGCCATCTCCCAGGAGCAAAAACGAATTTGTTTCGTTGCCGGGGAGAATCTGAAAATGACTCGCAATATGGACCAACGAATATCTCTGACGCAAAGCCTTTCGCATCGCATCTTCGGTAAACGCCTCATCAAGCATGACACTGCCGGGCAGTACACCTTCGGCTTCCTGGGCGCCAGCCGGATCGCGAATGATCCCGCGCAACTCAGATGGCACTGCCGGTAATGGCTTGAATCCTGTCTGTGCTTTTGAAACGCCCAAACCAAGTCCTTTCCATCTCGGGCTTGGGACATCTTTCAAGCGGGCCTGGCTTGCCGGAGTGTAAACGACGTTGCGGTAGCGTTCTACCAGATACCTGGCGCCGTCGTGAAGCGCGGCGACGGGCACGTAACGAAGAACGCCGTCCAAAGACCACATAAGCGTTTCGGCTTTTGTATTATCCAGGTCACTCTGCACAGGGCCTACCAGGATCTCATAAAGTTCCCGCGCCAGCGGCCGGGGATCGGTGGTCGGATCCTGGAGCGCCTCGCGAAACGCGAGCACCTTCTTGAACAGGTCGCTCGCTTTAATGTCATACTCCCGGGCCACTTGCACATCAGGGGTGATGAGAATGATTCGGTACTTGTCCTCTCCGACAATCGTGTAGAGGACGACAGATCTCGCGCCGAGTTCCCGTAGATCAGCCATCATCCCCTGCGACTCACGCAGCTCAAAAATTTTCTCGCTCCCTCTTTTCGAAGCGGCGAATTCGTCTGTAAGTTGATCGAGAAACTTCTGGAATGCCTGGCTCGCCAGCTCCAGGTCTGCGTCCAGCTGCTTGAGCCGCTGTTCCTCGCCGACGGTCAACGACCGCTTCTCGACCATCTCGCTGCGCTCTTTTCCGAGCGCCGTCACCCGGTCGCCGATCTCGCGATATCTGCTCTCCATCTCGGCCTCTGCCGGGGTCATAGCGGCGCGGCGCGTAAGTGAAGATGCCTCGTCGCTGCTGCGACGCACGAACTCGAAGTATTCCTCTTCCTTGAGCATTCCCAGGATCAGTTGCGCCTCAGTCAAACGGCCCTCGCTGATGAGCAGGTTCGCCAGTTCCCGGTATGGATATTCACGCACTCTTAGGAAGCTCCTTTGCAGGTTCTTCTCGAGGCCCTGAATATTCGTTCTGATCTCCTGAAAGGCGTTAATCGACTGCTTCCCGTAGAAGATAGCCACTCTGGGTTGGTTCAGAGCCTTCCACGTGTACATCAAAAAGCTGAGGATCGTGCCCTCACTCGCGCGGTCTTTTATCTCTCGTGTAATCGACAGTGATTTGTTGAAGTGACTAATCGCTTGCTGATAATCGCCCATGCCAAAATAAACGATACCGATACTGGCTAGCGTGTAACCCTGACCTGCCCGCGCGCCGGTCTCTTGATACAATGAGAGTGCTGTCTCATAAGTCTCAAGTGCCTTTTGATATTGATTAAAGCTGGCAGCTATCCAGGCCAATGCGGAGAGCGTGTCGGCTCTTAGTGACTTGTCCGCGATATGCTGAAACAGCGGAACTGCCTCATTCAAGTATTCGAGGGCCTTGTCCGAATGACCTGTTCCGATGTAGATGGCCGCGATGGCGTTGAGTGTGCTGACCTCTTCACTGCGAATGCCGAGAGAGCGCCAGAGGCGTAAGGCTTCGTTATATTGCTCTATCGCTCTTTGATAATCGCCCAGGCTTGCATAAGCCGCACCGATAGTGCTCAGCGTGTAGGCCTCTGAGCGATGATCGCCAATCGCCCGGTCGATTGGCAGCGCCTGTCTAAAGTATTCAAGCGCTGTTTGCATTTGGCCCATGTTGAGATAGATCCAGCCGATGTTGCTGAGCAGGAATGCCTCCACTGTGCGATCGCCAACCTCTCGCTGCAATCGCAGCGCCTGGTTGAAATAGTCAAGCGCTTTTTCTCGCATTCCCAACGCAGCGTAAGCAACCCCAAGGTTGTTGAGGGTTTGAGCTTCGCCCGGAACGTCGCCGGCAGCGTGTCTGGCCAATACTGCCTGATTCAAGTACTCGATTTGTTGCTGTCTCTCGCCCAAAAGAGAGTGCATCATCCCGATCAGATTAAGGGTCGCGCCCTCGCCTCGGAGGTCGTTTAGATCTCGCCAGAATGGGAGTGCCTGGTGGTATTTTTCGAGGGCTTTGCGGAAACCTTCCGCCGTCCACTGCAAACGCGACGCCTCGCCTTCGGCGAACAGTTTCTCGGCAGCGACACGGTTCCGGTCCCCCGGCAAGGCGTTTCGGAGTTCGGCAACTCTTATCTCATATCGTCCGGCGGTGGCTTCTTTCTTGAATGGGCGGACTCGGATCTCAAACAGACCGGAGGCTGGTGCAATTAACGAGACTCTTTCAGGCCCGCGCGACAGATCTGGATTATCGACTTCGACAATCAGCTTCCCGTCCAATCCGATCAGACCAACGATGACGTCGACGCCGCGTTGATCGACGATGACATGCAGAAACTGACCGGCGTCAATCTTGATCCGATAACGATGAGTTTGGCCGTCGGCTATCTCTCGTTCAACGACGTCGACAGGTTCCAGTGCGCGCACATCCTCGCCAGCCTGTTGGGCCGGATGCGGAGTTAGGCGATTGTTAGAGTACTGCTGCCCTTGAACCCAGAGGATCGCGAATAGAACGACGACGATTGACGTTGGAAGTTTCGAGACCAGGCGCATGCGCCGCCTCCTTGCCGGGTTTGCAAACCATCAATGCTGGAACTTGTTTACAGATGAAGCACGCAAGAGGCATACCTGCAAGGTGTATTCAGAACGGGTGAGCACCCATGTTATTGACCAGGTTTTTTGCCCGATGGATTGCCCGTGTTTAATTGCTGCTCAGACGCCAGCCTCTCGATAAGGTATTGATAAAACGCTTTGGCCTCAGCGTGGCTGGGATCGCTACTCATCACCTCACTGGCGATCCGCATTGCGTCATACCACACGCCAAACTGCGCGAAAATACGCGCCTGCTGCAGTCGCTCGGCCATGCTAACAGGCGCAAATACCCGCGCCTTTTTTAACGCTTTCACGACTTGTCTTGAGTCTTCGCCAGCCAACACGAAGAACGAAACTGGCGGGCCAGTCTTTCTTTCGAGGACGCCCGCGATCGAGACTCGCAACGTGTAAAGCCTCCCGGGCTCAAGCGCCGGAGCGTCTGGCGGATAAATCAGGTGAGCCTCTGTGACATCGGCCTCATAAATTATTCCATCAGCGGAGCCCGATGTGTTCCGCAGCACAAAATGATAAGAAGGAGCAGTACCTGCGGCCTCCCAGACAAACATGGGCCTGCTGTCGTAGCAGAGTCCTTCCGCCGGTGCGAGCGGCGACAATGGACCGCGGGTGGCTGCGGCCGCAATCAATCTGCTGGAAGCATCCCGTCCTGACGATTGATCGAAGCCCCGAGGGCCCGCTGCGGGTTTTGGCAGCGGACGTCGTGGGCCAACTGGTTTCTGCCGATGGCCGCTCACGTTGAATCCGACGATCGTGCAAGCGAGCGCGGCCAGCAGGGTGGCGTTTAGCCGAATGGTTTGCATGAGACGTCTTGACATGTCACCTTGCTCCCTTATCTTCCTGGATCTGGTGCTGGCGCGATTCGGTTTTCTCGGGCGCCGAGCCCTCATCCTTCTTTCGTTTGATTGTGTAAATGGAAGTGCTCAGCGTCTTGCCTTTCACTTTCACCTCACCGAGTGAACGTATTTCATAATCATCGCTGAGCAACGCGGCAGTTGCTTCGCTGATAATCATGGGCACGCCAAGTTCCTTCGTGGTCGATTCCAGACGTGATGCGAGATTCACTGCATCCCCGATAATTGTGTATTCGAGCCGCTGCTGCGCGCCTACCACGCCGCAAGTGGCCCGGCCCGTATTGATCCCGACGCCGATTCTGATGCGCGGACGGCCGGCGCTCTCCCAGTCTTCGTTCATATGTTCGACCGCGTTGAGCATCTCCAGGCCACAGGCCACGGCCGCGCGTGCTTCTTCCTTATCCCCGCGGTCAATGGGGGCCCCGAAAACAATCATCAACCCGTCACCCATGAATTTGTTGATGTGGCCACCATGCGTTCTGATGACCTCGTTCATGCGTCCGAAGTAATCGTTCAACCAATCGACGACGGTTTCCGACGATACTGATTCAGAGAGGGTCGTAAAATTACGTATGTCCGTGAAGACGATTGTGACAGTGCGGGCCTCGCCGGCGAAGGACGACTGGCCCCGCTGCTCCCAGATCCGTGCAGCCACGTCAGCCGAAACGAAGCGGGAGAAAATATCCATGACCTGCTGGCGCTCAAGTTCGCTTTCTTTGCGCCTTATCCGCTCGCGCGCGTAATGCGCGCTAAGTCCCAAAGGCGCCAGCACGGCCAGTCCGGCCCATACATCAGCGAGCGGCAGGATCAATCCCAGGGCATTGAAAGCCCACGATGCCACGAGCAGCGAGAGCACTGCGATCAGAATCACAACCAACAATCCCCACAGCGCTCGCAGCCAGAAGATCGCCAGACCCGCGAGCACCAAGGGCAACACTGTTCCCGCCACCAGCCCCGCGTAACCCGGACGCCAAAGCGCCTGGCCGAACAGCATTGTTGCGGCAGCAGTGGCATGAAGCTCAACTCCCGGCGTACGAATCGGTACGTTTGGCAGTGAACGTCGCAGCAGCCGCGCCAGCATCGCTGGTTCATAGAAAGGCGTAGGGTATAGATCAGCTCCCGCCAGATAAGATTCACCAATCAAAACTATTCGATTGCGAAAAAGATCATGCGGGATTTGGGCCTGATCGTTGAACAACAGTTCAGCGGCCGATATGCGATTAAAAGCAGGCGGGCGCGATCGAAAATCCAATTGCAGAAAACGATCTCTGCGAAGCGGCAGTTTCAGGGCGCCGCACAGAACGCTGTCGTCCGCAGCCCCCTTCAATTTCGAATCCTGCTGTGCATACGAGTCAGCTTCCTTCAGGGCTGCCTCTTCACCAGCTCCGCGCCGGACCAGTTCGGCGAATTTTCGGTCAAAGCCTTCGGCTGCTCGGTGGCCCTCGACAAGATGTGCCGCAAAGCTCAGGGTTTCGCCTTTACCGGAATTCGTTCCAAGAAAAACCGGAGCACTTCTGACAAAGCCATCGCCGTCGATGGGAACATCGACAAAGCCAACCGCCCATGCGGCATTGGCAAACATTGGTAAGGGCTCGATCGCTTCATAGCCCCCACCGGCAGACTTCCTGGCGATCACTACTCGGCCGGCTTTGGCAATTGCGTCGGCCAACACGCGGTCCCGCGAAACGTCTTCCGCTGAAGTGCCACCTTCTTCACTGAGCAGCAGGTCCAGGCCGATAACGCTGGCACCGCCCTCGTTGGCTCGGTCGATCAATTTTGCGTACCAATCGCGCGGCCATTTCTGCGGGCGCACCCTGGCTGTTTTGATCGCCTGCTCATCAATGTCGATGATCGTGATCGGCTCCTTGAGGCCACGCGCGCTTAGTTCAGGTCGCTGCACTTCGCGTAGTTGGAAGAGCATGTCTAGCGCGTGATTTTCCAGTTCGGTTGTCAGCCCATAAGGATGTGTTGCAAAAGACCCGTCAGGGTCGCGCAAGGGCCGCATGACCAGCGCGAGCGCAATCCAGACCAGCGATATGACAACGAAAGCAAGCAGCCAGTACCAGCGCCCCAGGGCGTAAGAGATGAATCTTCGGTGGGGACTAAAGGGCATATCCAACCATTCAATCCTTAACATTCAGCAAGCAGCACGCCGGAATAGATTGTTGCGCGGACGACAGTTCATGAGTTGACGCTTGCGTCAGCTTCCGCAATGGCTGCGAGAAAACGCGCATGGTTTATCGATAAATTCGAGTGGTAAATGCCTTGAACTGAAATTAAATGCCTCGTTGAACCAACCCACCAGTTGGCATATTTGTTGCCGCTAACAAAGGCAACCGATTGTCAGTGAGATTTGCCGAAAAATGAGCCTTTACTGGACTTCAGGAGGTTAACTATTAAGTATCGTAATGAAGCGGCCTACAGCCGCTACCGGCAAAGCTATCTGACATTCAAGCAGTCGTTGACGCAGTTTGCCGACTGATGAAAAGAAACCAGGACCGCGCTTGTTTCATCAAAGAGAAGAGAGCGAAGGATGATGCAAACGGCTAATTCACAAGTGGCAGAACGACTCGGCGAAGTGGCGCAGATACTCGAGGCGCAGGGTGCGAACGTTTTTCGCGTGGGGGCCTATCGGCGCGCAGCAGCAATGCTGCGTGGCCTTGAACGCCCGATTTATGAAATCGTAAAGAAGGAAGGGATTGAAGGCTTGCAGAAACTTCCGGGTATCGGCGAAACGCTGGCGCGATTTATTTATCAACTCGTGATGACGGGGCGATTACCGATGCTGGAGCGGCTGCGTGGCGAGAGCGATCCGATCATTTTGTTGCGCACTGTTCCGGGAATCGGCAAAGTGACGGCCCAGCGCTTCTATGATGAGCTGGGAATTGAAACACTGGA
Source organism: Pyrinomonadaceae bacterium (assembly GCA_035469005.1). Taxonomy (GTDB): domain Bacteria; phylum Acidobacteriota; class Blastocatellia; order Pyrinomonadales; family Pyrinomonadaceae; genus UBA11740. Next base: position 22,188 of record DATISD010000348.1, read on the forward strand.
AGAGCTGGAAGCCGCCGCACACGACGGACGCCTGGAAAATATCGTTGGTGAAAAGCGGCTCGCCGGCATTCGTGATTCATTGGCGACGCGACTTGGGAGAGTACGAGCGCAAGCTCTTTGGCCGGATATCGGCCAGCCGACAGTTGCGCAGATCCTCGAGGTTGATGAAGAGTATCGAACGAAGGTCGCCGAAGACGGGCTTCCAAAAATTGCGCCCCGCAGGTTCAATCCGGAACACGAAAAGTGGCTGCCGATACTGCACACGAACCGAGGCCGGCGACATTACACGGCGCTTTTCTCGAACACGCCGCGCGCGCACCAGTTAAACAGGACTTCCGATTGGGTCGTCATCTATTACGACCGTGGCGATGGTGAGCGCCAGGGCACCGTAATCACTGCTACGTACGGCCCGCTGGCGGGCAGACGGATCGTTCGGGGAAGGGAAGCGGAGTGCCTGGATTACTATCATCGTTCTCGTCCTGGATCTCATCTCTTAGCCCGGCAGGCCGCGTAGGAAGTCAGAGATACGTAGCTTGTATTTCGTCAGCAGACTGATAGGGGAATTTCGGTGGCATTCAGTGCATTTGCAGACAAGGCCCATCAACCGACTGAAAAGGACCTCCGCACTGTTTTGGGCAAGGCACACACGTCGTGGGTTCGGCTGATTGAACTCGTCTCTGATCGGATCGCCCCAATCTCGCCGGTCTGGGGTTTCACCAGCGCCAATTTCGGCTGGAGTATTCGCCTCAAGCGCAAAGACCGCGTGATTCTATACATGACACCTCGCGAGAAGCACTTTCTCGTGTCATTCGCGTTGGGCGAGAAGGCTGTCGCGGCAGCGCACGCGCACAATCTGCCCGCCTCAGTGCTAAAAGCAATCGAATCAGCGCCGAAATATGCAGAGGGTCGAGGTGTCAGGTTTGAGGTGCGGCAGGCCCGTGAGGTTTCGGCCCTCGCGACCCTCGCAGAAATCAAGAACAAGAATTAGCAAGCGAAGTTGCGTCTCCGCGAGCTTGCGAAATGCTATGCGGCCAGTCGACCTGACACGCCTGACGAAGAAATAGCTGAATAGAGTGCGTCTCTGAGCGCTCTCTTCAATCGCACGTGTCGCCGCGAGAATCGCCGCAGCGAAGATCAATTCGGCTTGGGACGCAAAATGCTCCAGGCCAGGTAAATTCCCAACAAGAGCGCGCAAAGGAA